>NZ_JAGPXS010000009.1:0-257876 GCF_018070425.1 Micromonospora sp. C81 | reverse complement strand
AATGCGCCGACCCGCACCCCACAGATGCTCCAACACCTGCCGATGCCCGAACGTCAACACACCCGGCCTGGCCACCAACACCCCCAGCACAACCAAGATCAGTTGCACTGAACCTTAGAAACCACCCCGATGCGAGAGGCAATAACTTCATGATCAACGAGGATGGGTGGTGGGGTTACCAGCTTGTGGGGAGGGGCATTCCTTCGGTGAAGCCGGCGGCGCTCTGCACGCCGACGATCGCCCGGTCGTGGAACTGCGTCAGGTCCCGTGCGCCGGCGTACGTGAACGCGCTGCGCACCCCGGCGATGATCTCGTCGATCAGGTCCTCGACGCCGGGTCGCGCCGGGTCCAGGTGCATCCGGGCCGAGGAGATGCCCTCCTCGAACACCGCCTTGCGGGCCCGGTCGTACGGGCTGTCGTCGGCGGTACGGGCACTGACCGCCCGGGCCGAGGCCATCCCGAAGCTCTCCTTGTACCGCCGGCCGTCCGCGTCGGTGTACAGGTCACCGGGGGACTCGTAGGTGCCGGCGAACCAGGAGCCGATCATCACGTTCGACGCCCCGGCGGCGAGCGCGAGCGCCACGTCCCGTGGGTGGCGCACCCCGCCGTCGGCCCAGACGTGCCGGCCCAACTCGCGGGCGGCGGCGGCGCAGTCGAGCACGGCGGAGAACTGCGGCCGACCCACGCCGGTCATCATCCGGGTGGTGCACATGGCACCCGGCCCGACGCCGACCTTGATGATGTCCGCCCCGGCCTCGACCAGGTCGCGTACCCCCTCGGCGGTCACCACGTTGCCAGCCGCCACCGGCACCCCCGGGTCCAGCTTGCGGACCGCCTGAAGCGCCGAGATCATCCGCGCCTGGTGGCCGTGCGCGGTGTCCACTACCAGCGTGTCCACCCCCGCCTCCAGCAGCGCGGCGGCTTTGCCGGTCACGTCACCGTTGATGCCGACCGCCGCGGCGATGCGAAGCCGACCGCGGTCGTCCACCGCCGGCGTGTAGAGGGTCGCGCGCAGCGCGCCCTGCCGGGTCAGCACCCCGACCAGCCGGCCCTCGGCGTCCACCACCGGAGCGAGCCGGCGACGGCCCGCCGAGAGCAGGTCGAAACCGGTACGCGGGTCCGCGTCCGCCGGCACTGTGTGCAGCTCGGTGGACATCACGTGCCGCAGCTGAGCGAACCGGTCCACGCCCGTGGTGTCCGCCTCGGTGACCACGCCCATGGGCCGGCCGGCGTCGTCGACCACGATCACCGCGCCGTGCGAGCGCTTGGGCAGCAGGTGGATGGCGTCGCCCACGGTCTCGGTGGGCCCCAGGGTGATCGGCGTGTCGTAGACCAGGTGCCGCTGCTTGACCCAGGCGACGACATTCGCCACCACCTCGATCGGGATGTCCTGCGGGATCACCGCGATCGCGCCCCGGCGGGCCACCGTCTCGGCCATCCGCCGGCCGGCGACCGCTGTCATGTTCGACACGACCAGCGGGATGGTGGTGCCGGTGCCGTCGCTGGTGGAAAGGTCGACGTCGAGCCGGGAGCCCAGGTCGGAGCGGGCCGGCGCCATGAAGACGTCGGTATAGGTCAGGTCGTGCGCGGGAGCCGCGCCGTGTAGGAACCGCACTCGGCCCATCATCCCCGCTCGTGGTGCGTCCCGCCGCCGGTGGTCGTGGAAAACACTCCCGTCGACGCCGCGTCAGAGCTGGTCAGCCCACCAGGAGCGCCACGGCGAGCCCGGCCATCACGACGGCGATGACCGCGTCCAGCACCCGCCAGGCGCCGGCACGGGCGAGCAGCGGCGCGAGGCGCTGCGCGCCGACGCCGAGGGCGGTGAACCAGACCCCGCTGGCCAGGGCGGCTCCGGCGCCGAACACCCACCGGTGCGGGTGCTGCTGGGCCACCCCGCCGAGCAGCAGCACGGTGTCCAGGTAGACGTGGGGGTTCAGGTAGGTGAAGGCGGCGCAGGCGAGCAGGGTCGCCCCCAACGTGGCCGGCGGACGCTCGGTGGGCAACAGGGCGCCGGGACGCAGCGCGCGGCGGGCGGCGAGCAGCGCGTAGCAGAGGAGGAACGCGGCTCCGCCCCACCGGATCGCCGCCAGGAGGCCCGGCCGACCCGTCACCAGCGTGCCGACCCCGGCCACGCCCGCCATGATCAGCAGCGCGTCCGACGCGGCGCAGGTCAGCACCACGGGTACGACATGCTCGCGGCGCAGGCCCTGACGCAGGACGAAGGCGTTCTGGGCGCCGATGGCGACGATGAGGGCGATGGAGATCGAGAAGCCGGCGACGGCGGAGGTGAGCACGGATCGACGCTAGGGCTCTCGACCTCCACCAGTCCAACTAAAGATTCTGACGCAACTTAAGCTCTGCTTATGGACGGTCTCGACTCGGCGCAGCTGCGCACGCTCGCCGCGGTGGTGTCGGAGGGCAGCTTCGATGCGGCGGCCCGGCTGCTGCACGTCACGCCGTCGGCGGTGAGTCAACGGATCAAAGCACTGGAGGAGACGGTCGGCCAGGTGCTGGTCCGCCGGGCCCGACCGTGCGTGGCGACCGACGCCGGCCGCCCGCTGTTGCGCCTGGCCGGCCAGCTCACGCTGCTCGAACGGGAGGCACTGGCCGACGCCCGAGGCCCGCTGGCCGGTGGTGGCCGCGTCCGGGTCGCCGTGGTGGTCAACGCGGACTCACTGGCCACCTGGTTCCCCGCCGCGCTGGCCCGGTTGCCGCAGGAGGCCGGGCTCTCCTTCGACCTGCGGCAGGACGACCAGGACCACACCGCCGACCTGCTCCGGGACGGTTCGGTGACGGCGGCGGTCACCGCCCAGCGGGAGGCCGTGCAGGGCTGTCGTGTGCTGCGGCTGGGGGCCATGCGCTACCGCGCGCTGGCCACCCCGGAGTTCGCGTCGTCCCACTTCGCCGGGGGTTTGACCGCGTCCGCGCTGGCGGTCACGCCGCTGATCGTCTTCGACCGGAAGGACCGGGTGCAGCACCGCTTCATCCGTGCGGTGGCGGGCCGACCGCTCGACCCGCCGGTGCACTACGTGCCGTCGGTGCCGGCCATCAGCGAGGCTCTCCGGCTCGGGTTGGGCTGGAGCATGGTGCCGGAGCAGATCGCCGAGGCCGACCTGGCCACCGGTTGCTGCGTCGACCTCGTGCCAGGCCGACACCTGGACGTCCCGCTCCACTGGCAGCACTGGCGACTGGAGTCGGACGTGCTGAACGCCCTGACCGCCGCCGTCCGCGCGGTCGCCGCCGAGAGCCTGCGCTGACCGCCGGCCCCGTCTAACCCACTACGTCGGGGCCGATCGCCCGCCGCAGCCGTCAGGGGCCTTCCGGGCAGTCGCTCAGGCGATGGTGCAGATGGGGGCGCCGGCGGTGATCACGGCGCCGACCTCGGCGCTGAGACCGCTGACCGTACCCGCCTTGTGGGCGTGCAACGGCTGCTCCATCTTCATCGCCTCCAACACCACCACCAGGTCGCCCTCGGCCACGGTGTCGCCGTCCGCCACTGCGATCTTGACGATGGTGCCCTGCATCGGTGAGGCGAGAGTGTCGCCGCCGACCGGAGCGCCGGCCTTGGCACCGCCACCGCGCCGGCCCGCCTTGCGGGAGGCGGGTGCCGCGGTGGTCGTACTCCCGCCGAAGCTGGCGGGGAGGCTGACCTCGAGGCGCTTGCCACCCACCTCGACCACGACGGTCGCGCGTTCGGCCGGCGCCTCGGCGGCGCCGGCGGCGGCGGTGAACGGCGGCACGGTGTTGTGGAACTCCGTCTCGATCCACCGGGTGTGCACGCTGAACGGCTCGGCGGTGAACGCCTCGTCCCGCACGACCAGCCGGTGGAACGGCAGTGCGGTGGCCATGCCGTCGAGGACCATCTCGTCCAGCGCGCGACGGGCGCGCTCCAGCGCCTCGGTCCGCGTCTCACCGGTGATGATCACCTTGGCGAGCAGCGAGTCGAAGTTGCCGCCGATCACGTCGCCGGCCGAGATGCCGGTGTCTACCCGCACGCCCGGGCCGGTGGGCAGCCGCAGTGCGGTGACCGTGCCCGGGGCCGGCAGGAAGTTGCGGCCCGGGTCCTCGCCGTTGATCCGGAACTCGATGGAGTGCCCACGCGGTGTCGGGTCCTCGGTGATCCGCAGCTTCTCACCGTCGGCGATCCGGAACTGCTCGCGGACCAGGTCGATGCCGGCGGTCTCCTCGGTGACCGGGTGCTCGACCTGGAGTCGGGTGTTGACCTCCAGGAAGGAGATGGTGCCGTCCACGCCGACCAGGTATTCGACAGTGCCGGCGCCGTGGTAACCGGCTTCGCGGCAGATCGCCTTGGCGCTGTCGTGGATCTGGGCCCGCTGGGCGTCGCTGAGGAACGGCGCGGGAGCCTCCTCCACGAGCTTCTGGTGCCGACGCTGCAACGAGCAGTCCCGGGTGCCGACCACGATCACGTTGCCGTGCTGGTCGGCGAGGACCTGCGCCTCGACGTGCCGGGGCTTGTCCAGGTAACGCTCGACGAAGCACTCGCCCCGGCCGAACGCCGCGACCGCCTCCCGGGTGGCCGACTCGAAGAGCTGCGGGATCTCCTCCATCGTCCGGGCGACCTTGAGGCCGCGTCCGCCGCCACCGAAGGCGGCCTTGATGGCGACCGGCAGGCCGTGGTCGACGGCGAACGCCATCACCTCGTCCGGGTTGGCCACCGGGTCCGGGGTGCCCGGCACCAGCGGAGCGCCGGCGCGTTGGGCGATGTGCCGCGCTGTCACCTTGTCGCCCAGGTCGCGGATCGCCTGCGGGGTGGGACCGATCCAGGTCAGCCCGGCGTCGATGACAGCCTGGGCGAAGTCGGCGTTCTCGGAGAGGAAGCCGTAGCCGGGGTGCACGGCGTCGGCGCCGGACCGGGCGGCGACGTCGAGCAGCTTGTCGATGCGCAGGTACGTCTCGGTCGCGCTGTCGCCGCCGAGCGCGTACGCCTCGTCCGCGAGGGTGGCGTGCAGGGCGTCACGGTCGGAGTCCGCGTACACCGCGACGCTGTCCAGACCGGCGTCGCGGCACGCACGAATCACCCGGACGGCGATCTCGCCGCGGTTGGCGATGAGTACCTTGCGCACCTTCGTGGCTCCTCCCGGGCAGGTTACTGACGGGGAGTGTATCGGCCACCCTGCTGGCCCTAACGATCGCTCAGTGTGGGATGCCGCACTGTGCCGCAACGCTCTAGTCAAACTTGTCTATTACGCTTGTGTGGTGTCTTCGACTCGATTGATGATCCTCGGTCTGGTGCGGTGGATGCAGCCCGTGCACGGCTACGACGTGCGCCGTGAGCTGCTGAGCTGGGGTGCCGACAAGTGGGCGAACGTGCAGCCCGGCTCGATCTATCACGCCCTGCGCAAGCTCAGCGAGGAAGGGCTGCTCAGGGCCGTTGCCACCGAGCAGGTCGGTGCCCGTCCGGCACGGACCACGTACGAGGTGACGTCGACGGGGGAGGACGAGTTCCAGACGTTGCTCCGCGGCTTCTGGTGGGGGCTGTCCGAGCCGCTGGACCCGTTCTCCGCGGCGTTCGGCTTCCTGCCGGCGTTGCCCCGCACCGAGGCGGCGGCGGCCCTACGGAACCGGGCCAACCTGCTGCGCGCCAGCGTCGCCTCGATGCGTGCCTCGTTGGAGTCCGACTGGATGCGCAAGAGCAAGCCGGTGCACGTCGGTTGGTTGTTCGAACTCTGGTCCGAGCGGGCGGAGGCTGAGCTGGGCTGGTGCGAGCGGATCGCGGAACGGATCGAATCCGGTGTGTCGTACCTGCCTGCTGAGCTGGAGAACGCCGAAGGTTGGTCGGGTTGGGGGAACGACGGGGACCCGCCGGGCTCCAACGCGAAATAATCAACGTTGACCATAGAAGCTATATCGCGTTAGCCTGCTGACGGCACAGCGGGGGAGTGCGCCGTCCGGCGTCGTCCCACTCGGAGGTCGGCCCGGCCGACCCGAACGACCAGGAGCAGAGATGATCGAGACCAGGGGGCTGCGGAAGTCCTTCCGCTCCCGCGCGGGTCGAGAGACGAAGACGGTGGACGCCGTGCGGGGCGTCGACCTCAAGGTCGCCGAGGGCGAGATCTTCGGCTTCCTCGGCCCGAACGGCGCCGGCAAGACCACCACGCTGCGGATGCTCGCCACGCTGATCGAGCCGGACGGCGGCGACGCCACCATCGCCGGCGCCGACCTGCGCAAGGACCCGGCCGAGGTGCGCCGACGGATCGGCTACGTCCCGCAGGGCGGCAGCACCTGGGACGAGTCCACCGCCCGCGAGGAGCTGGTGCTGCACGCCCGCATGTACGGCATCGGCAAGGCCGACGCGCAGCGCCGCGCCGCCCGCGCGCTGGACGCCTTCCAGCTCACCGAGTACGCCGACCGCAAGTGCAAGACCTACTCCGGTGGACAGCGCCGGCGGGTCGAGATCGCGCTCGGCATCATCCACGAACCGAAGATCGTCTTCCTGGACGAGCCGACCACCGGCCTCGACCCGCAGAGCCGCGCGCACATGTGGGACGAGATCCGGCGGCTGCGCAACGACGGGATGACCGTCTTCATCACCACGCACTACCTGGACGAGGCAGACGCGCTCTGCGACCGGATCGCGATCATGGACAACGGCGAGATCGTGGCCGAGGGCACCCCCGCCGAGCTCAAACGGGAGATCTCCGGCGACGTCGTGCTGGTCGGCCTCGACCTGGCCGCCACCCCACAGGCCGCCCAGTCGCTCGACGGCGAGGCGTACGTCAACAAGCTGGAAACCGTCGACGAGGGCGGCCTGCGCCTCTACGTCGACGAAGGCGCCACCGCCATCCCGCAGGTGCTACGCCGACTCGACCACGCAGGCCTGGAGTTGCGCTCGATCGAGCTGCACCGACCCAGCCTGGACGACGTCTTCCTCACCAAGACCGGCCGCTCGCTGCGCGAGTCCTGACCAGCAGCGGGCCGGGCTCTTCTACCGGCACCGCTCGCTGCGCGAGTCCTGACCACCGCTCGCTGCGCGAGTCCTGATCACCCGGAGACCACTCATGAAATTTGCCCGTGACACGTGGCTGATCTTCCAGCGGCAGACCCAGTTGCTGCTGCGCAACCCGGTCTGGGTCTTCGTCGGCGTCTTCCAGCCGGTGATGTACCTGCTGCTCTTCGCCCCGCTGCTCAAGCCAGCCCTGAACGCACCCACCCAGGCCGCCGCCTACAAGATCTTCGTACCCGGTCTGCTCGTCCTGCTGGCCATCTTCGGTGGCCTGTTCCAGGGCTTCGGCCTCATCGCCGAGCTGCGAGCCGGGGTCATCGAACGCTCTCGGGTCACCCCGATCAGCCGGCTCGCCCTGCTGCTCGGCCGCTCGCTGCGCGACGTGGTCTCACTTCTCGTGCAGGCCGTCATCATCACCCTGTTGGCGCTCCTGTTCGACCTGCGGGTTTTCATCGGTGACCTGCTGCTGGCGTACCTGATGCTGGCCCTCATCGCCCTCATGACCTCGGCCGTCTCCTACGGCGTGGCGCTCAAGGTCAAGAGCGAGGACGCGCTGGCCCCCCTGATGAACACCGTGGCGCAGCCGGTGCTGCTGCTGTCCGGCATCCTGCTGCCGCTGACGTTCGCGCCCGGTTGGTTGCAGGGCATCGCCGACTGGAACCCGTTCTCCTGGGCGGTCGACGGCACCCGCGCGTTGTTCGCCGGTGACCTGGGCAGCGACAAGGTCTGGCAGGGCCTGAGCATCACCGCGGTGCTCGCCGTGCTGGGCGTCTACTGGGCGGCACGCCAGTTCGCCCGCAGCGTCCGCTAGAAGCTGGCCGGCCTGCCTGCCTGGGGCTGTCCTGGCTTGCCTGCTCGCCCTTGATCGACTCGGTTTCCTGGAAGTCGGGGTGTCCTACCGCGTAGGATGCCGCGACTTCCAGGAACTCGAGTCGATCATTGCGCTCAGCGCACCCGGGCGAGGGTGAGGCCGTCCGCGATCGGCAGCATCACCGGGTCCACCCGTACGTCGGCGAGCACCTCGTCGTTGAAGGCGGCGATGGCCCGGTCGCCTTCGTTCTGCGGCGCGAGGATCCGCCCGCCGCGCAGGACGTTGTCGACCGCGATCACTCCACCGGGTCGCATCCGGGGCACCAACTCGGCCCAGTAGACCGGGTAGCCCGTCTTGTCGGCGTCGATGAACGCAAAGTCCAGGTAGCGCTCGTGCGGCAACTCCCGCAACGTCTCCCCGGCCGGGCCGATCCGCAGGTCGATCCGGTCCTGCACACCGGCACGCGCCCAGTAGCGCCGGGCGATGCCGGTGAACTCCTCGGAGACGTCGAAGCAGGTCAGTTGCCCACCGTCGGGCAACCCGCGGGCGATCGCCAGCGATGACAGCCCGGTGAACGTGCCGACCTCGACGGCCTGCCGCACGTCGAGGAGCCGGGTCAGGAAGGTCAGGAAGGCCGCCTGCTCCGGTGCCACCTGCATGGAGGCGTGCTCCGGCAACACCGACCGGGTTTCCTCGGCCAGGTCCTGGATGATCTCGTCGGGCGGAGCGCCGTGTGCGACAAGGTACGCGTGCAGCTCATCGGTGAGCGGGATCGACTTGGTGGTCATGACCGGACGTTACCGAGTGGCTCGACAGATTGGCCGCCCGGCGCGACCTTCGTCCAGAGGTCGGTGATCCGCAGATCGAGTTCGGCGAGGAGGCGGCGCAGCAGCGGCATCGACAACCCGACCACCGTGCCCGGGTCACCCTCGATCCGCTCCACGAACGCCCCACCGAGCCCGTCGATCGTGAACGCGCCGGCCACGGCCAGCGGCTCGCCACTGGCCACGTACGCGGCGATCTCGTCGTCGCTGATGTCTGCGAAGTGGACGGTCGTCGACGCGACCGCCTCCGCGCGACGTCCGGCGACCACGTCGATCAGGCAGTGCCCACTGTGCAGAACACCGCTGCGCCCACGCATCCGTTGCCAACGCCGCGTCGCATCGGCCGGGTCCGCCGGCTTGCCGAGGATCTCCCCGTCGAACGCCAGCACCGAGTCACAGCCGATCACCAACGTGCGTTGATCGCTGGCCGGGCTCAGCCGGGTCAGCACCGCCTGTGCCTTGAGCCGCGCCAACTCCAGGCACAACTCCTCGGCCCGGTCGGTCACCACCAGGGATTCGTCCACCCCGCTGACCAGCACGTCCGGCTCGATGCCGGCGGCCTGGAGGGACTTACGACGGGCAGGGCTCGCCGAAGCGAGCACGAGGCGGAGCGGCAAAGAGTCAGACACGAGCCCGACGTTACCGGCAAGCCCTCCACCACGACTCAAGACTCGGGCTCGCCTTTGATCGACTCGGGTTCCTTGAAATCGCGGTGTCCTGCTGGCCTGGATACCGCGACATCAAGAAACTCGAGTCGATCAGCCTGCCGCAGACCGATCAGCGACTGATTCTGGGCGGCGGATCATCACTGCGGCGCCGACGCCGCGCCACCACCGCCCAAGCCACCCCGGTAGCCACGATCACGCCCAGAGTGGCCAGGCCACGAGCCGTCGCGCCGCTGCCATCATCACCCGGCCGCTGCCCGGCCGCCGTCGTCGACGGGCCAGCACCAGCCGGCGCGCTCACCGACTCAAACCCAATCGGCGGTACGTCTGCCGTCAGTGCCGCCACCAGGTCGATCACACCATAGCCGTACTCGTCGTCACGCCCAGGCGGGCCCTTGTCGACGGCGGTCGCAGTGAGCCGGTGCGCTACCTCACGTGCGGGCAGATAGGGGTACTTCGACCTGATCAAGGCCGCCGCCCCTGCCACGATCGCCGTCGCGCTCGACGTGCCAGTGCCCTTCGAATACTTGCCGTCGTAACTGGTGCTGTAGATATCGACTGCGGGAGCGACCACGTCGATCTCCGGCCCGGTCACCGAGATTGCCGCGTGTAGTCCAGCGCGATCAACGCCACCCACTGTGATCACGCCTTCTTCGCTGGCGGGGTAGCGCACGCTGGCGTCTGGGGGCCGATTGCCCGCTGCTGCAACCACGACGATGTCGGCATCCTTGGCAGCCTTGATGGCTTGCTGGAGTCGTACGCTCGCACCTGCAACCGCCGAGATGCTAATAACGTCGGCGCCCCGGGCAATGGCAAAATCGATACCGGAGGCCAATGCATCAGGGTCGCCCTCGCCGTTGGCTGGGGTGTCAAAGATTGGAAGGATCTTTGCCTTAGGTGCAATCCCGAGAGCACCTCGGCTATTTGTGCCGCCATGCGCGGCGATCAGGCCAGCCATTGAGGTACCGTGACTGTCTAAATCTTGGCGACCGTCGCCGTTTCCTCCCGGGATTACATCGGTTCCGGCGAGCAGGTTTTCCTGGAGATCAGGATGAGGGTCGACTCCAGAGTCTGGCACTGCGACAATCACCCCGGCCCCTTGCGTCAACAGGTGCACTTTGTCGACGGCCAGGAAAGGCAAATGCCATTGGTCGCCTCGTATGAGATCCGGATTCTGAGGTGGGGCTGCAAGACCAGCCAAAATCAGTGCCCCAGTCAGAGCTAGGCCAGATATGCCTGCCAGGAATGGTGTGGTCACCTGTTGAAGCCGATTGCCGGGCCAGGGTCGACCGGATCATCCCTGTCTGGAGGGCGAACCACCGGAGGGACGCCATTGTCAATCTCCCATGGGTTGTCCGGGTCCCACTGGCGAGATTTGTCGCCAACTTCACCCGGCGGCTTCGGCCTACTCCCGCCGCCGAGCAATCCGGGGGCACCGCCGATCGGAAAGCCATTCGTGCCTGCGTTGATGCTGCGCACCCCGCCGGGCCGGCTTCCTGCTGAACCAGTGGGTGCTGTCCCAGCACCGCCACCACCAATGACCCCGCCAATGGGGTTCACCCTCCTAGGCGTGCCAGAGTTAATTGCGGGTTGCCCTAGGTTCGATCCCGGCATACCCCCAATTAACCCTCCGGCCGAAGGGGCAGGGCGGACGGCTGGGGCGGGTGGTGTCCTGCTGCCTTCTGAGCCTACGTTGATTGGCCTTCCAATCGGCCCAGACTGGGGCGTCCGTATAGTAGGCGCCGCCGACGATGCAATAGAGGTAGGGGGAATCCCTGGTGCGGAACCAGGCCCGTTGGCAACTGGTGGGCCTGCCGTTCCCGCTGCCTGAATGGTTGATGGGGTTATGGCGGCCGGTGGCGACGAAATTCCAGCTGCGGCCCCGCCGAGAACTGGTCCTATTCCTGAGGGGGTGGAAACCACGCGCTCCCCATTTGGGCCGGGAGAATGGGTGGTCGAGGAAGTCGGTAAAGGCACCGACACTATCGGTGGTATGGCAGGTGCCAGATAGCTGCCATAGACGTCGGGGTCGTCGGGCTGCCGTGCGCTTCGCGGTGCTGCAGGTGGTTTTTGGAGCGTCGCTTGGGCTTGTTGCAGTTCTCCGCTGAGGCTGAACATCATGGCCCGTGCCTGCGAGTTCAGCCGTTCCAGCTCGCCGTCCGTAACGGGCGCCTCGGTGACCCGGTTGCCCATCACGGCTTTCGGGTCGGCGGCCATCGAGTCGTACGCCTGCTTCTGCTGGAGCTTGGCCGCGTACTCCTCGTAGATCTTGCTGAGCGCGGCGCGGGTGGTGCCGATGGCCTGGGTGGCGGCGGACAGGGCGGTGTAGTTCGCGGCGGCGGCGTCGTGGGTGCGCCGCACCTTGTCGATCAGCTGGTCGAGTTCGGCGAGGTACGTGCTGGAGGCGGCGCTGGTCTCGGGTGGCCAGGCCTCGGCGAGCCCGCGCCGGTATTCCTGGAGGCGGCCGAGGTGGATCTGGGCCAGGTCGCAGACCTTGCGCCAGCCGGCGACCTGTTTCCAGTGGTTGGCGGTGTCGTGGTCGTGCAGGCAGGCCCACATGCTGTTGACGTCCATGAGCTGCCAGTCGGTGAGGCCGGAGGTGCGGCCGGTGCCCCGTTCGATCACGGCAGCACCACCGGTCCTTCGGCCTCGGGACCGGTCGGGTCGGTCAGCATGGGCGTCGGGCGGCCGGGCAGGACGGTGCTCGGGTCGGCGAGGGCCCGTCGCACGTCGACGACGCGGGCGGCGGTGAAGGCGTCGCTGTCGGCGTAGTGGGTGGCGACCCGATCGGCGGCGGCGGCCAGGTGGCCGGTGGCGCCGCGGACGGCGTACACCATGTCGGCGGTGGCCTGCTGCGTCTCGTGGTGCGCGTGCAGGAACGTGACCAGCTCGACGAACGCGTCGCACGGGTTGGGCAGCTTCGCGGACATGTCCTCGGCGATGTACGACAGGTGCGGCGCGTAGTTGCTCTCGACCTCGGCGGCGAGCCGGTCGGCGAAGTCGCGGAGTTGGCTGATGTCGGCCTCGATGCCGCCGTAACCGCGCAGCCAGGGCGCTGGCCTGTCCTCTTCGGGGATCATGGATCCTCCCTACCTGTGACGGCACCGCTTCCCTGAGTGAGGGTAACGGCTGGGCGTGCCCCTGGCAGCCCCCGCCCGGGCGGGTCGGGTCAGCGGGGCAGGCCGGCGGCGCGCCACCCGCGGGAGCTGGCCGGTCGGCCGCTGCGCGCCCAGGCGGACGTGGTCGCCGGTGCGGGGGCCGTGGCCGGGCGGGAGCGGACGACGATCGCCCCCACGAGGGCGGCCAGTTCCTCGGCGGTGGGTACGCCGCGGACGACCCGGATCAGCGGCTCTTCGGCAGACATGACGCCAGGGTACGCGGGGCGAAGTTGCGGGAAGCGGACAGTGGCGTGCCGGCGGTGTGAGCGTCGGCGGGTCCGGGTACCGTCTCACCGATGTCGAACGCGCTTCCCCAACTCGTCGCTGACCGATACCGGCTTCTGTCGCCGCTCGGCCAGGGCGGCATGGGCCGGGTGTGGAAGGCGCGCGACGAGGTGCTGCACCGGGACGTCGCCATCAAGGAGTTGGTGCCGCCGCCCGGTCTCACCGACGAGGAGCGCCGCGAGATGCGGGAGCGCTCGTTGCGGGAGGCGCGGGCCATCGCCCGGCTCAACCACGCCAATGTCGTCCGCATCTTCGACGTGCTGCGCACCGATGGCGATCCGTGGATCGTCATGGAGTACGTGGCGTCGAAGTCGTTGCAGGACACTCTCGCCGAAGACGGCCCGGTGTCGGTGGCCCAGACGGTGGAGATCGGCCTCGGTGTGCTGGGTGCCCTGAGCGCCGCGCACAAGGCGGGCGTCATGCACCGCGACGTCAAGCCGGGCAACGTGCTGCTCGGTGACGACGGCCGGGTGGTGTTGACCGATTTCGGTCTCGCCACGATCCCGGGTGACCCCAATGTGACCCGCACCGGCATGGTCCTCGGCTCACCGGCGTACATCTCCCCGGAGCGCGCCCGCGACGGCACCGCCGGGCCGGAGGCCGACCTGTGGTCGCTGGGCGCGACGCTCTACGCGGCCGTGGAGGGCAAGTCTCCGTACGCTCGGCCGTCGGCGATCGGCACCCTGGCCGCGCTGGCCACCGAGCCGATCCCGCCGCCGAAGAACGCCGGCCCGCTCAAGGCCGTGCTCAACGGGCTGCTGCGCAAGGACCCGAACGAGCGGATCACCGCCGAGGTGGCGGAGCGGTTGCTGCGCCGCGCCGGGGGCAAGCGGGCGCGCGGGATTTCACTGCTCGATGGCGTACGCCGGCCGGGGCCGAACGGCCCGCGCCAGCCGCGCCTGCCGGTGGTGCCGGCGCCGCGACCTGCCGAGAGTGTCGACCGGCCGGTGTCGCCGCCGCCGGCCGCCGCCGCGAGCACCTCCGCCGCGACCTCCGCTGCTGCCGCGACCTCCGCCGCCGACGCCACGCCCACGACCGTCGTTCCGTCCGGTGTGGACGACGCCGACCCGACCGCCTCGGTGCCGGCCGAGCCGACCGCCACGATCGACCGCCCGTCCGATGCCGAGCCGACCACGAAGGTCGCGGCCACTGGCGACACGACCGGCGACAGTACGACGAACACCGGCGACGGCACGAGCACCCCCGACGACGAGCCGACGGTCGTCGACGGCCCGCCGGTGGCTCCGGAACAGCGCAAGCCGTCGACGCCGACGTCGCTCATGCCGCCGGTGAGCCCCGCCGGTCGTGCGGCGGTGCCGACGTACGGCGGTACGAAGCCGAGCAACACCCGACGCAACGTGCTGATCGGGGCCCTGGTCGCGCTGCTGCTGGTCGGCCTCGTGGTGATCGTGCCGCTACTCAGCAAGGATGACGACAAGACCCCGCAGGCCAACCCGACCGGGGCCGCCGCGACGTCCGCGCCGCCGCCGACCACCGCTCCGGCTGTGCCACCGCCCACCAGCGGTGCCCCGAGTCCGACGCCGTCGGCCACGCCCTCGGTCGACCCGAACGCGTTGCCGGCGGGCTGGAAGCTGCACCGGGACCCGGCCGGCTTCACCCTGCCGATCCCCGACGGCTGGGTGCGGAGTCAGGTCGACAGGTTCACGGTCGTCTTCGACGAGTCGAACGGACCGGGCGAGCTGCTGGTGCAGTGGACCGACAGGCCGGCGAAGGACGCGGTGAAGGACTGGCGAGAGCAGGAGCCGAACCGTGCAAGCCGCGTCAAGAACTACCAGAACCTCGGCATCGTCGGCTGCGACTTTTGGAAGACCTGCGGGGACTGGGAGTGGCTGGAGACCCGGGACGGGCAGCGGATCCACGTCCGCAACCGCGGGTTCGTGACGGCCAAGAACCGCGGTTACGCCCTGCGGTGGGAGATCGCGGAGAAGGACTGGCAGGCCAACCTGCCGAATTTCGACCGCATCGCCAAGGGTTTCGTGCCCGACCGTCAGGACTGAAATTGATTCGCATGACCTTGCGTCGTCCTGGGTAATTGACCTTCGACGACGGAGGGAGGCACGACATGGGTTACCGACGGAGGGACGCCCGGCCTCGGCTGGCACTGTGGATGCTCGTCGCGCTCGGCGACGCTGTTCTGCTGCTGGTCACCATGGGGATTCCGGCGCTCATCGCACTGTTCGGCGTCGTGATCGTTGCCGGTTTCGGGGTGGCCGCCTGGCGGCTCACCCGCAGGGGCGCGTTGGCCCGTGAGGAAGCTGTGGTGCCGGCGTTGAGCCGGCGGCGGGCCTGACCCGTAGCCCGGTGTGTGGCGGCAGCCGGACCGATTGTCGACCGTGTGGTGACCGTCGACCCCGCTGCCGCCAACGGCCCGATCAGGTGTTGTTGGCCAACGCGATCAGTCGACTCCGGTCGCCGTTCCAGTAGTTGCGGTCCACGTTGCCGCTGATTCCCGAGACGGCCCCGGTGCTGGTGTACTGCCAGAAGCTCCACACCGACGCGCCGGCCGGCAGGGCACCCGGCGTGCTCGACCAGCGGGCCAGCCAGAGCGGGTGGTTCGCCCACGGGCCGGTCCAGCTGCCGGTGCACTGGTTCCACCAGCTGGCGGTGGTGTAGATGACCGCGTACCGGCCGGTGCGGGAGCGGTAGGTGTTCAGGAAGTCCTGCACCCAGTTGCGCATTCCGGTCGTGCTGAGCCCGTAGCAGTAGCCGCCGGCGTACGGGTTGCCCTCGATGTCCAGGGCCGCCGGCAGGGTGCGGCTGTCCGCCGACCAGGCGCCACCGTTGGAGGCCAGGTAGTTGGCCTGGGTGGAGCCGGCGGAGATGTTCGGCCGGGCGAAGTGGTACGCCCCGCGGATCACCCCGGCGTTGTACGAGTTGACGTAGTTCGCGTTGAAGCGCGGGTCCTTGTAGCTGGTGCCCTCGGTCGCCTTGATGAAGGCGAACTGGATGCCCGCGTTGCGGACGCTGGTCCAGTTGATGGCGCCCTGGTAGTTGGATACGTCGACGCCCGGGGTGGTGGCGGCGGACGCCGGTCCGGCGGTCGCGACCAGGGCCGCCGCCGCGGTGGCGAGGACGGTGAGGCCGGCCGCGAGTGCGCGGCGCAGCGATGATCGGGTACGGGCCATGAGTGCCTCCAAGTGGGTGGCTCTATCGACAACCATCTTTGAAGGTAAGTGCCCTAGATCACAAGGTGGGCAGAAAAAAGCTTCATCAGCAGGGCGTGAAGGCCCCCGTGGTCGTGGAGAGGGTGGTTCAGCGCAGAGTGGCCGGGTCGAGCTGCCAACGGAACGGCTCGACGACGGTCAGAGTCTCGCCCGGCTTTGCCACCTGGTCCTCGACGTAGTGCTCACCGTCCAGCCGGAACAGCCGCAACGAGTGACCATCCCCGTCCTGCTCGACCAGCAGGTACCAGGGGATTCGCGCAATGGCGTAGAGCTGCATCTTGACCAGCCGGTCGGCGGCGGCGTTGCCGGGCGAGACGATCTCGCAGACGAGCACCACCTCGGCAGCCTCCACCGCCGTGCCCTCGTCGTCGGTGTCCGCAACAACCACATCCGGGATGACGATCCGATCCACCCCGAGCCGCACGTTGACCGCTCCGAAGACGGCGAGGCCGTCGGCCGCGCGCTCGACATGGTCGGCCAGCCGGCGCGATACCAACTGGTGGCGCTTACTCGGGACCGGGCTCAGAAGCAGGCTCCCGTCGAGCAGCTCGATCCGGTCCGGGGTCTCACCCAGGGCGAAGTAGTCGGCCTCGGTCCAGAGTCCGATGTGGTGTTCCAAGGACAACGACCCCATCTGTAATCACCTCTGCCTTCATGGCCACCCGATCCGTCTCAGGCACTACGAGCCGGTGCCTCGGGAGCGACACGGAACGCCGCCGGTAGGCTCGCGCCCCATGATGTCGATCGACGGGCTGGGCGACCTGTGGGACACGCTGTTCGGCGCGCAGCCGGACCCGCCCCCGCTGCTGGTGCTGATCACCGCGGCCGTCGCGCTGGTGGTGGTGTCCACCCGACTGCCCTGGCGGATCGCCCGTAACGCCATCACCATCGCCCACGAGGGCGGGCACGCGCTCGTCGCCCTCCTCACCGGGCGCAAGCTGCGCGGTATCCGGCTGCACTCGGACACCTCGGGGCTTACGCTCTCCGCCGGGCGCCCCACCGGTCCCGGCATGATCCTCACCCTGCTCGCCGGATACGTCGCCCCGCCGTTGGTCGGGTTGGCCGGTGCGTGGCTGCTCGGCGGCAACCGGATCACCCTGCTGCTCTGGGTTGCGGTGGCGCTGCTGCTCGCCATGCTCATCATGATCCGCAACGCCTTCGGCGTGGTGTCGCTGCTGGTCACCGGCGCGCTGGTGTTCGCCGTCTCCTGGTACGCCACCCCGCAGGTGCAGGCCGCGTTCGCGTACGCCGGGGTGTGGTTTCTACTGCTCGGCGGGGTGCGACCGGTGGTGGAGCTGCAACGGCTGCGGTCGCGCGGCCGGATGCCCGCCTCCGACGCCGACCAGCTCGCGGGGCTGACCCCGTTCCCGGCGTTCTTCTGGGTGACCGTCTTCGCCCTGGTCAACCTGGCCGCCCTGATCGCAGGCGCCCTGCTCCTGACCGGCCCGATCCTCACCGATGCAGGCCTGACGCTCTGACCCCCCCGGCCTCCGTCCGGGTCGATCAAGGAGCTGTGGTGGGCCGCGAAAGCCGCAATACCTCCGCAGCCAGGCACCACAACTCCATGATCGACGGCGGGAGGGGTGGCGGCGGGCAGAATGGGCGTCATGCGGTACGTGATCATTGGCGCGGGTGCGGTAGGCGGGACCATCGGCGTACGGCTCGCCGAGGCCGGCAGGGACGTGACACTGGTGGCCCGGGGCGCTCACCTGGACGCGATTCGTGCGCGGGGTCTGACCCTGCGGCAGCCCGACGGTGAGGTCACCGCCCGGCTCACCGCCGTGGACGGGCCCGACGAGCGGCCACTGCCTTCGGACACGGTGCTGGTGCTAACCGTCAAGTCGCAGGACACCGCCGGTGCGCTGGCCGCCTGGGTGGACGCCCCGGTGGTCGGCGGCGGCACGGCGGGCGAGCGGTTGCCGCTGGTGACCGCCCAGAACGGGGTGGCGAACGAGCGAGCGGCGCTACGCCTCTTCGCCGACGTGCACCCGGTCTGTGTCTGGCTGCCGGCCACCCATCTGGACCCGGGCGTGGTTGTCGCCAACGGCTACCCGCACCCCGGGATGCTCCACATCGGTCGCTACCCGGGCGGCGCCGACGACACCGACCGGGCCATCGCCGCGGATCTGGACGCCGCCGGTTTCGTCGCCCCGGTGCGCGCGGACGTGCTGCGCTGGAAGTACGGCAAGCTGCTCAGCAACCTCGGCAACGGCCTCCAGGCGCTGCTCGGGCAGGGCATCCCGGACGCGCTGGTCGAGCGGGTACGCGCCGAAGGTGTCGCCGCGCTCGCCGCCGCCGGGATCGCGCACACCTCGCCGGAGGAGGAGAAGGCCGAACGCGGTGACCTGGTGGGGCAGCGCCCGGTCGACGGCGAGGCCCGCTCGGGTGGCTCCACCTGGCAGAGCCTGGCCCGGGGCACCGGCTCGACCGAGGTTGACCACCTCAACGGCGAGATCGCGCTGCTGGGCCGGCTGCACGGCGTGGCGACGCCGGTCAACGTCGCCGTCCAGCGGGCCGTACGCCGGGCGGTCCGGGAGCGGATCGCGGCTGGCGCGTTCCCGCTCGTCGAGCTGGAGAAGATGATCGCCTGATCGGGGCAACCGACGACCCTGCCCGGCGCGTGTTCCCTGCGAGCGACACGGGGAGGTAGCGGGTGCCGGACGTCGACGGGTTCGACGAGTTCTACCGGGGGAGCCGTCAACGGCTGCTCGGGTTCGTCTATGCCCTCACCGGCGACCGGGGCGAGGCGCAGGACGCCGTGCAGGAGGCGTACATCAGGGCGTGGCAGCGTTGGTCGACGGTGAGCCGGTACGACGAACCGGAGGCGTGGGTGCGGGTCGTGGCCAGCCGCATCGCGGTCAGCCGGTGGCGCAGCCTGCGCAGTCGTGCTCGCGCGTACCTGCGACACGGGGCCGTCGAGACCGTTCCCGGCCCGGGCACCGACACCGTCGAGGTGGTCGCCGCGCTGCGTCTGCTACCCGAGGAGCAACGCGTCGCCAT
Source organism: Micromonospora sp. C81 (assembly GCF_018070425.1). Lineage (NCBI taxonomy): Bacteria > Bacillati > Actinomycetota > Actinomycetes > Micromonosporales > Micromonosporaceae > Micromonospora > Micromonospora sp. C81. Next base: position 238,984 of record NZ_JAGPXS010000009.1, on the reverse strand, counting down.
CGCCCTGTACTACCTGGTTGGCATGCCGGTCGCCGAGGTGGCACGGGAGACCGCGGCCCCGGTGGGCACGGTCAAGGCTCGACTCTCCCGGGGGCGCGCCGCGCTCGCCGGTCTGCTCGCTGTCTCTGACCTGGAGGAGGCCACCGATGCGTGACGAACCGACCTTCGTCGAACACGTCCGGCGGGACCTGCTCGACGTGCGCTGGCCGGAGCCGCAGGAGATCCGCGCCCGAGCCCGTCACCGCAGCCAGCGCAGGATCGTGGTGTCCACCGTCGTGCTGGCCCTCGCCGGGGTTTCCGCCGTGGCGGTCGCCGCGCCGAGGACGTCCCCGCCACCGGTGCACCCGGCCGCCTCCGCCGCGCCGACCCGGCACGAGATCACCACCGACGCCCTGCTCCAGCCGACCGACCTGCCGCAGCCGGTCGACGTGCAGCTCAGCGAATCAGGACTGCGGGAGTCGATCCGGCTGGATCAGCTGCTCACTTACTGCCGGACGGATCAGGGGTACCCGGATGGCGTGCAGGTGTCACTGCTGTCCCGGTCGCAGACCCTGGTGCAAAAGAACGCCCCGAGGGCCATGACCGAGAACGACGGTCTCGTCACGCAGGATCTCTTCCGGCTGACTCCGGACGGGGCCGCCCAGCTTCTCAGCAGTCTGGACGAACTGACCGCCCCATGCAGGGAGTACCGGAGCGTCGGGCCGTACCAGGTGGGGGAGGCTAGTGGCACCGCCGAGGCGGTGCACCGCTGGACGGTGACCCAGCGGGACTTCGCCGGCGACGGGGCTGTGCTGCTGCGTCACGACGTCTCGCAGCCCCGCGATCAGCAGACCGGCAAGCCGATTGGCGACCTGCCTCGGCCGACCAGCACCGCAGTGGTCCGGGTGGGTGACCTGATCACAGTGCTCGGTGTGGGGCAGACCGGCACCGAGCCAGAGCTTCGCCGCCTGGCCGAGGTCGCCGCCCGCCGGATGTGCCTCGCCGCCAACCCGCCCTGCTGACCCCGGCCGCGGCGATGATCCGCACAACATCAGGGTTGTTGCTGCCTCCCGCCGCCCGGAGGCAGCAACAACGCTGAAGTTGCGCGGATCAGGCGCGATCAGGGGCCGCAGGGGCCGTCACAAGGCTCAGAGCGGGATGTTGCCGTGCTTCTTGGGAGGCAGGGTCTCCCGCTTGGTGCGCAGGATGCGCAACGCCCGGACGATCTGGGTGCGCGTCTCGTGCGGGGGGATCACCGAGTCGATGTACCCGCGCTCGGCCGCCACGTACGGGTTGGCCAGAGTGTCCTCGTACTCGGCGATCTTCTCGGCCCGGACCGCCGCCGGGTCGTCGGCGCCGGCCAGTTCGGAGCGGTAGAGGATGTTCACCGCGCCCTGCGCGCCCATCACGGCGATCTGGGCGGTCGGCCACGCGAAGTTCAGGTCCGCGCCGAGGTGCTTGGAACCCATCACGTCGTACGCCCCGCCGTACGCCTTGCGGGTGATCACGGTGACCTTGGGGACGGTCGCCTCGGCGTACGCGTAGATGAGCTTGGCGCCCCGGCGGATGATGCCGTCCCACTCCTGGCCGGTGCCGGGCAGGAAGCCGGGCACGTCCACGAAGGTCAGCACCGGAATGTTGAACGCGTCGCAGGTGCGGACGAACCGGGCGGCCTTCTCCGAGGCGGCGATGTCCAGGGTGCCGGCGAAGTGCATCGGCTGGTTGGCCACCACGCCCACCGGCCGTCCCTCGACCCGGCCGTAGCCGACCACGATGTTCTGCGCGTAGAGCGGCTGGACCTCCAGGAACTCCCCGTCGTCGAGGACGTGCTCGATCACCGTGTGTATGTCGTACGGCTGGTTGGCCGAGTCCGGGATCAGGGTGTCCAGGGTCCGGTCCTCGTCGCTGACGGTCAGGTCGGCGGGAGCCTCGAGGACCACCGGCTCGTCGAGGTTGTTCGACGGCAGGTACGACAGCAGTGCCTTGACGTAGTCGACCGCGTCCTCCTCGTCGCTGGCGAGGTAGTGCGCGTTGCCGCTGCGGGAGTTGTGCGTGCGTGCCCCGCCCAGCTCCTCCATGCCGACGTCCTCGCCGGTCACCGTCTTGATCACGTCGGGGCCGGTGATGAACATGTGCGAGGTCTGGTCGACCATCACGGTGAAGTCGGTGACCGCCGGGGAGTAGACGGCGCCGCCGGCGCAGGGCCCCATCACCAGAGAGATCTGCGGGATGACGCCGGAGGCCCGCACGTTGCGGAAGAAGATCTCACCGTAGAGGCCGAGCGAGACCACGCCCTCCTGGATGCGCGCGCCACCGGAGTCGTTGATGCCGACCACCGGGCAGCCGATCTTCATGGCGAGGTCCATCACCTTGACGATCTTCTGGCCGAAGACCTCGCCGAGCGAGCCGCCGAAGACCGTGAAGTCTTGGGCGAAGACGCACACCTGCCGGCCGTCCACCGTGCCGTAGCCGGTGACCACACCGTCGCCGTACGGGCGGTTCTTCTCCAGCCCGAAGGCCGTGGACCGGTGCCGGGCCAACTCGTCGAGTTCGACGAAGGAGCCCTCGTCGAGCAGCATCTCGATTCGCTCGCGGGCGGTCTTCTTGCCGCGCGCGTGCTGCTTCTCGACCGCGCGGGCCGACCCGGCGTGCACCGCCTCGTCGACCCGGCGCTCCAGGTCCGCCAGCTTGCCGGCAGTGCTGTGGATGTTGGTCCCGGTCTCGGTAGTCACCCAGGGAATATAACGATGGTTCAGGTCGGTGCCGCTGTGCAGTACGCCTCAGTGCCGCCGTGGCGACCGTCGTAGGCTGGCGGAATGTCGGGCTCCCCGTACACCAATCTGGACCGCCCGCCGCTGTCGGCGGCCCGGCTGAGCCGCGCGTTGATCGCGCCGAACGGGCCGTGGGCCCGGCTGGAGCTGCGCGCCGAGACCGGCTCCACCAACGCCGACGTGGCCGAGGCCGCCCGGGCCGGCGAGCCCGAGGGCCTGGTCGTGGTCGCCGAACAGCAGACCGCCGGGCGCGGCCGGCGCGGTCGGGTCTGGCAGTCGCCTGCGCGCGCCGGCATCGCCACCAGCGTGCTGCTACGACCCGGCGAGGCCGTGCCGGACCGCGGCTGGCTGCCGGTGACACCCACGGGGTACGGGTGGCTGCCGTTGCTGGCCGGGGTGGCGCTGGTGGAGGCGGTGGCCCGGTTGGCCGAGCTGGAGGCCTCCCTGAAGTGGCCCAACGACCTGCTGATCGACGGCGCGAAGTGTGCGGGCGTGTTGGCCGAGGTCGTGCCGGGTCGTTCGCCCGACGAACCGCCGGCGATCGTGCTCGGCATCGGGCTGAACGTGACGCTGCGCGCCGACGAGCTGCCGGTCAACCCGACTGGGTTGCCGGCCACCTCGCTGCAGCTGGCCGGCGCGGTGGCAACCGACCGGGACCCGCTGCTGCGGGCCCTGCTGCGCGCGGTGGCCGAGTGGTACGACCGTTGGCGTTCGGCGGGCGGCGACGCGGTGGCCAGCGGCCTGCGTGATGCCTACCTGGCGGCGTGCGGAACGGTTGGTCGTGAGGTGCGCGTCCTGCTCCCCGACGGGGAGGTTCTGACCGGCACCGCCACCGGGGTGGACCGGGACGGCCAGCTTCAGGTGGCCACCCCGACGGCCACCCGCACCCTGGCCGCTGGAGACGTCCTCCACCTGCGCTGATCCACCCTCTCGCGATCTTGCGGTTGCCGCCCACGCGCGACGGGCGAGAGCCGCAGGGCGGCGGCCCGACGTGCATGATCGGGAAGAGCGGGGTGGGGCCGCGTGGCGGATGTTGTGGTGGGCCCTGGGGGGTTTACCGTCTGCGCGTCGAGAAGAAGGCGTTGGAGGTTCCCCGTGGCGTTTCCAGAAGACGTGCTCACCAAGGACGAGCACGTCGTGCTGCACCTGCATCCGCACTGGAAGGCACTGATCCGGCCGATCGTGGTGCTGGTGCTGGCCATCGCCGCGGTGGTGGTCGGCGTGCTCCTGCTGCCCGAGAGCAGCGGCGGGTCGATCGCGATCGCCGTGATCGGGGTGATCGCCCTGGTCGCGGTGCTCTGGCTCGGTCTGTGGCCGTTCCTGGTCTGGCGGACCACCCACTACCTGTTCACCAACGAGCGCGTGCTGCTCCAGCAGGGTGTCTTCTCCCGGGACCGGCGGGACCTCCCACTCACCCGGATCAACGACCACTCGATGAACCAGCACTTCTTCGAGCGGCTGCTCGGCTGCGGCACGCTGACGATCGAGTCGGCCGGCGAGCGCGGCCAGTCGGTGCTCGCCGACGTGCCGGGGGTCGGTCGGGTGCAGACCACCCTGTACGAGCTGGTCGAGGCACAGCACGACAAGCACTCGCTGGGTGACGGGGAGATGCGCGACATCCTCGCCGACATGCGCGAGGGAAAGCCGCTGCGCGACACCACGACCTGATCGTCCGCGCCGACTGAGGCCCGCCCTGGCCGGAGTCGGGGCGGGTCAGTCGTGTGGTTCGGCCTTCGCCGGGCCGCCTTCGGGCTGTTCGGGCCGGTCCGGGCTGGTCTCGGCCGGCCTGGTCTCGGCTGGGTCGCTCTCGGCTGGGTCGCTCTCGGCTGGGTCGCTCGCGGGCTGGTCGGCGCCGGTCGGGCCGTGGTCGGGCCGGTCAGCCTCGGACAGATCCGCCTCGGGTGGGTCGGCCGGGCCCGCTGGTTCGGCCGGTTCCGCCGGGCCCGCTGGTTCGGCCGGACCGGCTGGTTCGGCCGGGCCGGCTGGTTCGGCTTCGGTCGGTCGGGCGGCGAACCAGCCACGGAAGCGGGTCCGCAGCACCTCCTGCTCGGGCCGGTCGTCCGGGCCGAGGCGGAGCATGGTGCCGGTGAGGCTGACGGTGCCCAGCCCTGAGCGGGCGGTGGACGGCCTGGCGCCCATCACGTCGACGCGGACGGCGAGTCGGTCCCCGGCGCGCACCGGAGCGAGCCAGCGCAGCTCCTCCAGACCGGGGGAGGCGTCCGCAGCAGCCCGGGACAGCAGGTGGTCGACGTACGCGCGCATGAACAGGCTGACCGTGTAGAAGCCACTCGCGATCAACCCACCGTGCCGGCTTTCCCCGGCCAGGTCGGTATCGACGTGGTACCACTGCGGGTCGAAGCGGCGGGCGAAGGCGACCATCTCGTCGCCGTCCACGGTTACCACGCCGAGATCGACGGTGAGCCCCGGGACGAGATCCTCGAAGAACAGCTCGGCGGGTTGCCCGGTGCCGGAGCGCGTGGCGGGTGTCGTCACCGGCGGGGCGAGCGGCGGGTGCCGGCGTGCAGTTCCGCGGCGAGTTCCGCGTCCAGGTCGGCGGCGGGGCTGACGCCCGGCCGCGTGGCCCAACCCTGGGTGGGTGCGCCGGGCGGTAGGTCACCGCGTTGCACGGACTCCGCTTCCTCCAGCTCGGACACGGACTCGGCGAGCTCAGCGACCGGGTCCATCTCCGCCATGGTGTCCCACTCGTCGCGCGGGATGCCGTGCCAGGTGGAGTCGGGCTTCGTCTCCTTCTCGACTGGTGCGACGGGTTGGAAGACGAAGGTTCGGTAGGACCAGAACCGGAACAGCGTGGCCAGCAGGACACCGACGGTCTTGGCCACGTTCAGTGCCAGGAGGCCGTGTACGCCGAGGCCGTACTTGGCCGCGGCCACGGCACCAAGCTCAATGAGCAGGCCGGCACCGTTGAATAGGAAGAAAAGGAGGTATTCCCGGCGAAGTGCCGATTTCGGGCGATCCCGGTACGTCCAGTGCCGATTCATCAGGTACGACGTGATCGTGGCGACGATGGTCGCGATCACGGTCGCCTTCAGCTGGCCATTGACGAAAACAGTCAGTGCAAGGGCATTGAACACCGCGTAATTGATGACAGTGTTGATGCCGCCGACGATGCCGAACTTGAGCGCCTCGTGGATGAACTTCTGCCAGCGCTCAGGCAGCAGACGGACAAGACGCATGCGAAACACCTTAGGGCAGTTGGTGCGGCCGGTGATCACCGGCCGAACGAGGTGGGCGGCAGGTCACGCTCGGTGGTCACGCTCGGGCTTCACCTGCGGAAGAGTCGGGGTTCCCGCTTCGATGAAGACGAACCGCCGGTACGACCAGAATCGGAACAGCGTGCCGAGTCCCGTGCCGACGATGTAGCTGGCCACGTTGTCGGCCAGACGCGTCTGGAACACGGACGGCCAGATGCTGCCGAGCCCGTACCGGCTGAGCGCGAGGCAGGCCACCGCGATGCCGAGGCCGACCGCGTTGAACAGGAAGAACAGCGCGTACTCACGGGCCGGGTTGTTGCGTTGACGGTGTCGCCACGTCCAGAACCGGTTGCCGATGAAGGCGACGGAGGCCGCGATCACGGTGGAGATGGTCTTCGCCGTCAACTCCTCGACGCCGCGACTGCTCGTCAGGTAGTTGAAGAGCGCGAAGTCGATGATGAAGGCGATCCCGCCCACTGTGGCGAACTTGCTCATCTCGCGGACGAGGTGGCCGAAGCGGTCCAGCAGTTTGCCGACCAGACCCTGTCGGGTCTGCCGGGGTCCCGGTTGCTCCCCGGTCATCGTGGCGGCCACGGAGGGAGCCTACCGGTTGCCGACCAGTCAGAGGGGTAGCAACGGCGAGCAGGCGTGGTCGCTCGAAGGAGCCCATCACCCTGTGCGAAACCGTTGAACGCAGCGTAACCAATTGGGAGGACTGACGCGCCCCGGAACGGGAATCCACGCACCGGTCGGCGGGGCAGGTCACGGTCCGACCGCAACAAGCGTCCGCCGGGGTGCACAACAAGATTTGCGTGAAACTGCGCGGGAAAGCGGGTATCAGCTCGTGATGCCGCAGCGTGGCCGTACCTTGTGCAGTTCTTCACAACCAGTCCCACTGACTCGGAAGGCTGCCCGGTTTACGCTGAGGCCAATCCCAGGTTTCCACGAAGGCGACGCATCGCGCCGCTGAGTCTCGTGCATCCCATAGATCGGTCAGCGTCGACCACAAGGAGATGTGTCATGGTTGCTCCGGCTGTTGTGCGGGGTATTGATCAGGCCCCGACGTCCCATCCGAAACTGCTCGCCTGGGTCCGTGAGGTCGCGGAACTGACCACCCCCGATCGTGTGGTCTGGGTGGACGGGTCCGACGACGAGTGGCGCCGCCTCACCGACGAGCTGGTCGAGGCCGGAACGCTCATCCGGCTGAACCCGGAGAAGAAGCCCAACTCGTTCTACGCGCGTACCGATCCGACGGACGTCGCCCGGGTCGAGGAGCGCACCTACATCTGCTCCGTCGACGAGGCGGACGCCGGCCCCACGAACAACTGGATGTCGCCGCCGGAGATGAAGCGGACGATGACCGATCTCTACCGCGGCTCGATGCGTGGTCGGACGATGTACGTCATCCCGTTCGTCATGGGCCCGGTCGAGGCCGAGTCCCCGATGTTCGGCGTCGAGATCACCGACAGCCCGTACGTGGTCGCCTCGATGCGGATCATGACGCGGATGGGCGCCCGGGTTCTCGAGGCGATGGGTGACGACGCGGACTTCGTGCACGCGCTGCACTCGATCGGCGCCCCGCTCGCGCCCGGCCAGCAGGACGTCGCCTGGCCGTGCAACGAGACGAAGTACATCTCGCACTTCCCGGAGACCCGGGAGATCTGGTCGTACGGCTCGGGTTACGGCGGCAACTCGCTGCTCGGCAAGAAGTGCTACTCGCTGCGGATCGCGAGCGTGATGGGTCGGGACGAGGGCTGGCTCGCCGAGCACATGCTGATCCTCAAGATCACTTCGCCGGAGGGCAAGACCTACCACATCGCTGGGGCGTTCCCCTCGGCCTGCGGCAAGACCAACCTGGCCATGGTCGAGCCGACCATCCCGGGTTGGAAGGTCGAGACGATCGGCGACGACATCGCCTGGATGCGGTTCGGCCCGGACGGCCGCCTCTACGCGGTCAACCCGGAGTACGGGCTGTTCGGTGTCGCGCCCGGCACCGACTGGAAGACCAACGCCAATGCCATGCGCACCCTGGACCGGGGCAACTCCGTCTTCACCAACGTCGGCCTCACCGACGACGGTGACGTCTGGTGGGAGGGCATGGGGGAGCCGCCAGCGCACCTGATCGACTGGAAGGGCAACGACTGGACGCCGGAGAGCGAGGGCCTCTCCTCGCACGCGAACAGCCGTTTCTGCACCCCGATCACCCAGTGCCCGATCCTCGCCGACGAGTACTTCGACCCGAACGGCGTGCCGATCGACGCGATCCTCTTCGGTGGCCGCCGCAAGGACACCATCCCGCTGGTGACCGAGGCCCGCGACTGGGTGCACGGCGTCTACATGGGTGCCACGCTCTCCTCGGAGACCACCGCTGCCGCGTCCGGCGCCGTTGGCGTGGTCCGGCGGGACCCGATGGCGATGCTGCCGTTCATCGGCTACAACGCCGGGGACTACTTCCGGCACTGGATCGAGATGGGCAAGGGCACCGACGGCGACGAGGCGAAGCTGCCGAAGATCTACTACGTCAACTGGTTCCGTAAGGACCCGGAGGGTTCGTTCCTCTGGCCGGGCTTCGGGGAGAACTCCCGGGTGCTCAAGTGGGTCGTCGAGCGGATCGAGGGCACGGCCGACGCGGTCGAGACGCCGGTGGGCATGGTTCCCGCACCCGACGCGCTGGACGTCGAGGGCCTGGACATGACCCCGGAGGACGTTCGGATCGCCCTGAAGGTCGACCCGGACGAGTGGCGCAACGAGCTGCCGATGATCACCGAGTGGTTCGAGAAGTTCGGTGACAAGCTGCCGGGCGTGCTCTGGGCCGAGCTGGACGCGCTGCGCGCCCGCCTCGACGCCGCACAGCCGCAGCGGTAGGTGTGAAGACCGCCCCCTGCGGGCAACATCGGATCCCATGAGGACGGCCGCCGAGACCCAGGTCCGGCGGCCGTCCGCCGTCCGGGTGCTCACCATCCTGCTCGCGACGACAGCGGCGGCCACCGTCGTGGTCGAGCTGCTCAACTGGTGGTACGCCCCGGAGCAGGGTTTCGGGCTGGCCGTACGGACCGGCTGGGCCATGCTGCGCTCGTTCGGTTTCCTGCTGTTGATCGGGCACGTCCGGAAGGGCCGGACGGTCGCCCGCCCGTTCGGGCTGATCCTCGCGGTCACCACGATCTTCGCCGTCGGCCGGCTCATCGTGCCTCGGCAGGGGGTGCCGCCGCTGCCCGGCCTGCTCGGCTTCGCGATCCTCACAGCGCTCTGTGCCGCAGTGGTCTGGCTGCTCTACCGCTCGTCGGCGTTGGCCGGGCACCTGGTCCGGCACCGTCCACGCCTCGTCATCGACCGGGCCGGCATCTCCTGGCGGGAGACCCCTCCACGCCGGCCGCAGGCCAGCGCCTGGCTGCTGACCAGCCGGGTGGCGGCGTTCACCTACAGCCCGCTGATGCTGGTGCCGGCCCTGGTGGCCGGGGGTTCCATCCTGGACGGGCGGCTGACCGCGGTGCCGGCCGTGCTGCTCTGGTTCGGCGCCGGCATCGCCGCCAGCTACGCGGTGCTGTTCTGCACCGCGTTCCTGATGCGGGGCAAGGACTGGGCGCGTGGGCTGCTGGTCGTCGTCACTGTGGCCGTACTCGCGGTGGACCTGCCGCTGTGCTGGTGGCTGTTGGGCGTGGACGGCCTGGTCCGCGACGGCGGCCCACTGCTCGCCGCGGCTGGGCTGACCCTCTACGGTTTGCGCCGCGCTTCCCGCGCGGACGACGTCGCGCCGGCCTGACGGCGGCGCCGTCCCGCGCCCGGCTGGCCGCCATCTCTCAGCTCTGACCAGGTAGTGACAGCCGCTGTAGAGCTGCCCCAGATATGGGGCGACCCGCGCTGAAGTCGCGCCGCCCTCCGCGCCTGTGCCCGCTCCTGCGCCTGTGCCCGCTCCTGCGCCTGTGCCCGCTCCCGCTCCCGCGTCCGTATCCACGCCGCCAAGGGCACTGCCCGATGCCCTGGATGCGGGGCAGCGCCCAGGGCCCTGCCCGATGCCCCACATTCGGGGCAGGTCTACAGGCTGTTGGACAGATGGGCCCGCCTCCGAAGAGGCCGCTCATGCCTCCCGGCATGAGCGGCCTCTTCTGGCCACGTCTGGACTGCTCGCGCCTGCCGCTGGCGGCGTTCGCGTTCCTCACGGCAGGAAGTCAGCGCCGTGCGGGTGCGGCCCGCACGAGCGGACAGAGGGCAGGATGGCGGGTGGCGCCGGTCACAACGGTCGGCGTGGGCGGCGCGGGTGGATCGTCGGGGCGGTGCGGGGACAGGCACGGCCGCACCGCGTTGGTCGGAGGGAGGCGCGGTGAGCGACGAGTTCGACGTGGTGGTGGTGGGAGCGGGGCCGGCCGGGGCGGCCGCCGCGCTGACGGCGCGACGGGCTGGTGCCAGTGTGCTGCTGCTGGACCGGGCCGACTTTCCCCGGGACAAGGCGTGTGGCGACGGGATCGCCGCGCATTCGGTGGACGTGCTCGCCGAGCTGGGGGTGACCGAGGCGGTGGAGGGCTACGCGCCGCTGCCCGCGCTGCGGATGATCGCGCCGGGCGGCGGCGCCGTGGCCCGGGCGCTGCCCCGACCCGCGTACACAGTGCCTCGGAAGGTCTTCGACGCGCGTCTGGTGGCGGCCGCAGTGGCGGCCGGCGCCCAGTTGCGCCGGCACACCGTGCGCCAGGTCGAAGCGCGCGCCGACCGGGTGGTGCTCGACGGCGAGTTGTCCGGCCGGGTGGTGGTGGGCGCGGACGGCGCCGGGTCGGTGGTCCGTCGGGCGCTCGGCCACCCGCAGAATCCCGACCGGCACCTGGCGCTGGCCATCCGGGGGTACGCTCCGGCGCTGCCCGGCCCGTCCGAACAGCTCATCGTCACCTCGAAAGCCCGCTGGCCGGCGTACGCCTGGTCGTTTCCGATCGGTGACGGGCGGGCCAACGTCGGGTACGGGGAGGTGCTGCGCGGTGAGCCGTTGAGCCGGGCGTACCTGCTGGACCGGCTGGCCGCGCTGCTGCCCGGCACCGACCTGGCGACGGTGACCGCGTTGCGCGCCCATCACCTGCCACTCTCCACCCACCGGCCGTCACCGGGTCAGGGGCGCACGCTGCTGGCCGGGGACGCGATGTCGCTGATCAATCCGTTCACCGGGGAGGGCATCTTCTACGCGCTGCTCTCCGGTGCGCTGGCCGGGGAGGCAGCGGCCCAGGCGCCGGAGACGGCTGCCCAGCGCTACGCCCACGGGTTGCGCCGCCGCCTCGGCACCCACCTGCGACACAGCTCGGTCGCGGCGTGGTTGGCCCGGCGGCGTCGGGTGGTGGATGCGGCGGTCCGGGCTGCCCGCCGGGACGACCGGGTGTTCTACGACGTGGTCGAACTGGGGCTGGGTGACGGACGCCTCACGGCCCGCACGCTGGCAATGATCGGGATCAGTCTGCCCGGCGGGGATGGGGCTCCGAGGCAGTGATCTGGTCGAAGGGTCGCTACGCTGCTAGGTGATGACGCTGCGGAACCTTATCTACTCCGTCTACGAGCGCCGGCTCACGGCGAAGCTCGCGGGTAAGCCGGTGCCCCGACACGTCGGGGTGATGTGCGACGGCAACCGCCGTTGGGCGAAGGAAATGGGCTTCGTCGACCCGAACGACGGGCACCGGGTCGGCGCGGCGAAGATCAAGCATGTGCTCGGCTGGTGTGACCAGGCCGGCGTCGGCCACGTCACCCTCTATCTGCTGGCCACCGACAACCTGCGCCGTCCGGCGAGTGAGCTGGACCCACTCCTCAAGATCATTGAGGACCTGGCGGTGGAGTTGGCGGAGGAGGGCAACCCCTGGCGGCTGCGCATCGTCGGGGCTCTCGATCTGCTGCCGGCGCAGACCGCGGCGGCGCTCAAGGGCGCCGAGGAGCGCACCCGTGAGCGCACCGGCGGTGCGGAGGTCAACATCGCGGTGGGGTATGGCGGTCGCCGGGAAATCACCGACGCGGTCCGCTCGCTGCTGCTGGAGCACGCGGCCACCGGCGGCACGCTGGAGGAACTGGCCGAGGTGCTGGACGTCGAGCACATCGCCGAGCACCTCTACACCCGTGGCCAGCCCGACCCCGACCTGGTCATCCGCACGAGCGGCGAGCAGCGGCTGTCCGGCTTCATGCTCTGGCAGTCCGCGCACTCGGAGTTCTACTTCTGCGAGCTCAACTGGCCGGATTTCCGGCACATCGACTTCCTGCGGGCCCTGCGCTCGTACGCCACCAGACAACGCCGCTACGGCGTCTGAACGGGCGGCGACAGAGCTGTCGCCGCCCCGACCGGTCAGGGCAGGTGGGTCAGTGCCCGGGTGAGGAAGTCACCCAGCGCAGCCGGGGACTCGATCGTCAGGTCGGCGGCGTTCGCCACCTCCTGACCGGTCTCCGGGTTGGCCACAGCCACGCAGACGCCGACGAAGTGCGGGTCGGCCGCGGCGCGGGTGCGCAGCGCCGCGAAGGCCTTGATGTCCGAGACGTCGTCGCCGAAGTACCAGGCGCCGGTCGCACCCTTGATCGCCTCGCCGATCACCATGCCCTTGTCCCGGTCGACCGGGGGCTTGAGCTCCAGCACCATCCGCCCGGCCTGCACCCGCAGCCCCAGCCGGTCGGCCTGCGCCTGCCCCCACTGCTGCACCGTGGAGCCGAGCTGCGGGGCGGTACGCCAGTGCAACGCCACGGAGAGCCGCTTGTACTCGACCAGCGTGCCGGGCGGCAGCTCCGCCCGGGCCTGGTCGGCCAGCTCCTGCATGGTCGGCACCCAGGGCAGCGCGGCCGGCTCGGTGACGGTTTCCCCGCCGCAGTGGCTGTGCTCCAGCCCGTAGAGGCCGTAAAGGTCCACGCCGGTGAGCCCGCCGAGCTGGTCCCGGAGGAACTCGACGGGCCGGGCGGACACGATCGCGACCCGCTGCACGATCGGGGCCAACGCCTCGATCGCGGCCAGCACCTTGGGCGCCGGGCGCACCGCGGTCGGATCGTCGTCGACGGGCGCGAGCGTGCCGTCGAAGTCGAAGAAGAGCACGGTCCCGGCCGCCCGGCTGGCGGTGATCCGCCAGGCCTGGTCGGCGTTCAACGGGGTTCTCGGCTGCTGATTGCCCAGATTCAACGGCGGCACGCGCGTCAGCGTACCCCGGCGATGGGGGCTCATTCCTGGCCGAGCGGACCCGTTCGGCGGTACGAGATCAGCGCTCGGCGGCTCCTCGTCCGCGCCGGCCGAACGGCACCACCGCCGCTTCCTGGCCATGGCTCAACAGGTAGCCCTCCACGAACCCGGTATTGCGATCGCCGGTGTGGTTCTCGATCTCGTTGAGCCGTGCCACCAGAAACTCGGTGAGGGCGCTGATCCGGTTGTCGAGGCGCTCGTGCAGCTCGGCGACGACGGCCAGGATGACCGCGGTGCCGGCGGTGACGAGCGCAAAGAGATTGACGAGCAGCGGAAGCTGCCCACCTTCGACCGCGAGGGTCACCACGTTGCCGGTCGCCCACAGTGTCAACGACACCGTTGCGACCACGACTGCCAACCATTTCAGGGTCATGGACAGACCCCTCCTTCTGTCCCGCAGGGCTAGGTTCGGCCTTGTCCCGTCCCCCCGCCGATGACGAGCCCAAGCAGTACGAATAGGGACGCTAGCGTGCCCGTTCCTGCCCCGGAGGTAAACGAATGAACCCGACCAGGCGTTCTTTCGCTATCTGAGGAACTACCCTGCTTGATTGCCCCTTTTTCGGACATCGACCGGCAACGTTGGGCGGTATGCGAGATATCTGATGGTTTCCCGGATGTGGAACTTCTCCGCGTCCGACACGTTCGGGTCGACCAGGCGGCGCAGTAGCGCCTCGACATCGGGGTCCATCGGAGGGGCGGGTTGACCGGCGCGGGGGCCGGCCGTGGTGCGGTCCCAACCGAGCGCGGCGAAGGCGGCGGCCGGATTCAGCCCGAGGCCCTCGCAGAAGGCGACCACCCGTTCGGCTTCCGGGTCGCTGGCCCAGTCGCCCCGGACCCACCGGTTGATGGTCTGTCGGGAGACGCCGGTGCGCCGGGACACCTCGGTGCCACTCCAGGCCCGGGTCGCCCGTGCCTCGTCCAGGGCGCGTCGGACGAAGGTGGCGAAGGCGATCTTCCGCGCATTGGCCGTCTCGGTCACCCCGTGACGGTACGGCCAGCCGGCGACGGGCGCGCGCGCCGCCTCGCTGCTGTCACGCAGACGTGACGGGATCTTCGGGTTTCCGGTAAACGATTCAGCTTCACTGTTGAGGGGTGCCACGCGGGCAGAATAGATGCCCGTAGTGGCGAACGTAAGCGGACGAAAAGCTGATACTGTCACGCCCATGGGACAATCTACGGTGTGTCTCGTGCATGAGACGATTGGTGCTCACATGCGTCACGCCTCCGGTGCCAAGGGGGTGTGGTGACCGAGCTCGCCACCCGCGCCCAGGCCTTCGGGCTGATCGCTGAGGGAGTGGCCGCGGGGCTGACCGCCCCCTGGCGCCTCTACCTGGCCCGAGGCTGCCGCTACCTGTCGCTGAGCGTCGGCGATCGCATCGAGTGGAACGCCTGGCGTACCCATCTCGGCTGCCCTGAGCTGAGCGTCCGCGTCTACGACGCCGGCGGTGAGATCCGCAGGTCCTCGGTGGCCGAGGTCGTGCTGGACGGCTGCCGGATCAGCGTCGAGCTGGTCGAGGAGGTCAGCACCGACGACCTGGACCGGCTGCTCGTCGCGGATCCCACCACCATCGAGCCGGAGGAGCGATGACCTGCCGTCCTGGCCGGGCCGGAGCTGCCCGATGAGCCCCTTTCTCGCGGTCTTCCTCGTCCTGGTGCTCGGTGCCACCAGCTATGCGGCCGGCCGGCTGCACGGGCAGCTCAGCTACCGCATCGGCTACCGCTTCGGTTACCGGCAGGGCTACTTCGACGGTGATCGGGGCGCCTGGAACAGGCGTCGCCGTGACGCTCAGGCCGCGATCGCCTCGGCCCTGTCGGTCGCCCCGGCGAGCGTGACCCGCTCGGCCAGCACCGTCGCCCGCCCGGGCACCACGTACACCGGCTCGTCGTTCACCGCGCCGGCCGCCCCGATCACCGGGCGGCACCCGACCGGCACGCTCGTCCGACGTACCGGTTGAGGTCGGTCGGCGGGCGTACACCCGCCGACCGACGCCACGAACGCGGTGCGTCGTCCGCGGCGGACACGCACCGTCGGGCCCCGTCAGACCGGTGACGGTGGCCCCACCGGCCGGGATGCGCGCAGGGGGCATGCATCCCGGCCGGTTCCGCCGCGTCCACCGCCGGCATCCGCGCTGCTGAGGGACCAGGCCAACCGGTGTGCGCACACCCGACTTGGGAGATCCACGTCCGACCTCTAGCCGGAAGGGTCCGGCGGGGCTAGCGTCTAGGCATGGCACGGGGTTCTCCCGAGCCAGCCGGTCCGCCCGGATCTGCGACCTCGCGCATGGGGTTCCGCATCCGACCCCGTGTCCCCGGGCACCGGAGGAGGCGGAACACGGGTGGCGGGTGCCCATCCGTCGGAGCAGGCCTGTGACGACTCGCCGTACCACCGCCGGTGCCGACCAGACCCCGGCCGCGACTGCCACGACCCGCCGCGCCACCAGGAGCCGCCGTACGGCGGCTGCCGCGCCGGCCGACCCGAAGGAGCCGCGACCAGCCGGCCAGGCCTTTGTCCTGGACACGTCCGTGCTGCTCTCCGATCCGGCGGCGTTCCACCGGTTCGCGGAGCACGAGGTGGTGCTGCCCCTGGTGGTCATCACCGAGCTGGAGGGCAAGCGGCACCATCCGGAGCTGGGCTGGTTCGCCCGGCAGTCGCTGCGGATGCTCGACGAGCTGCGGGTTCGACATGGTCGACTCGACCGGCCGGTGCCGGCCAACGACGTCGGCGGCACCCTGCGGGTGGAGCTCAACCACACCGACGACGGGGTGTTGCCGCCCGGTTTCCGCACCGAGAGCAACGACGCCCGGATCCTCTCCGTCGCGCTCAACCTCGCCGGCGAGGGCCGGGAGGTGACCCTGGTCAGCAAGGACATGCCGCTGCGGGTCAAGGCGGCCTCGGTGGGCCTGCGCGCCGACGAGTACCGCCACGGTCAGGCCAGCGACCCGACCTGGACCGGCATGTCCGAGATGGATCTGACCGATGAGCAGATCGGTTCGCTGTACGCGGGCGAGACGCTCGACCTCGACGAGGCGGCCGGGTTGCCCTGCCACACCGGCCTGGTGCTGCACTCGGGGCGTGGTTCGGCGCTCGGTCGGGTGCTGCCGGACAAGTCGGTCCGATTGGTCCGGGGCGACCGCGAGGCCTTCGGGTTGCACGGCCGCTCGGCCGAGCAGCGCATCGCCCTCGACCTGCTGCTCGACGAGTCGATCGGCATCGTGTCGATGGGCGGTCGGGCGGGCACCGGCAAGTCGGCGTTGGCGCTCTGCGCCGGGCTGGAGGCGGTGATGGAGCGCCGCCGGCACAAGAAGGTGATCGTGTTCCGCCCGCTGTACGCCGTCGGCGGCCAGGAGTTGGGCTACCTGCCGGGCTCCGAGTCGGAGAAGATGTCGCCGTGGGCCCAGGCGGTCTTCGACACGCTCGGCGCGGTGGTCCACGAGAACGTGCTGGAGGAGGTCACCTCGCGGGGCATCCTCGAGGTGCTGCCGCTGACCCACATCCGCGGGCGCAGCCTGCACGATGCCTACGTGATCGTGGACGAGGCCCAGTCACTGGAGCGCGGGGTGCTGTTGACCGTGCTGTCCCGGATCGGGCAGGGCTCCCGGGTGGTGCTCACCCATGACGTGGCCCAGCGGGACAATCTGCGGGTCGGCCGGCACGACGGGGTGACGGCCGTCATCGAAGCGCTCAAGGGCCATCCGCTCTTCGCGCACGTGACGCTCAGCCGTTCGGAGCGGTCGCCGATCGCCGCGATGGTGACGGATCTTCTGGAGGACATCCCGATCTGATGTCGTTATGTAGGGGTTTGTCCGCATTCTAGGTGTGGCACAGATCACAAACAGGTCGGTTGGTTTCCCATCAGCCTCACTGTGCGCAATCGTGTCCCACGAGCGTCCACGCACCATGAGCATCGTTGATGATCGTTCGTCCTGGGATGGGCGGCATCGGCGGCGGTCGGTGCGTCGGCGCGACCGGCAACCGGTCGGGGCGCTCGTGGCACGGCTGACGGCCCACCTGTGGCCGGCCGCGCCGCGTCCTTGCCCCCGACGAAGGGACCACTTCGTGAGTCGGCTGTGGAGCCGGTTGGGTGCCCGAACGGCCGCCGTGGCGCTGCTCTCCGTGGGCGTAGCTGGCGGCTTCTATCTGGGCGAAGACCGTGAAACCCAGCAACAGGGCCTGACCGAGCAGGTCAGCGTCGAGGTCGACCGGGCCGATTTCGCGTACCAGCGCGAGCGGCAGTCGGCCCACCAGGTGAAGTTCGCCCAGCAGCGGGCCGCCGAATACCAGGCCAAGCTGCGTGCGGCGCAGGCCGCCAAGGAAGCCGCCGAGCGGGCCCGCAAGGCCGAGGCCGCCGCGGCGTCCCGTAAGCGCGAGCGCGAGGCCGCCGCCAACGCGCCCGCCAAGCCGTACACCGGGCCGATCCCCGCGTCCTGCGAGGAGTACAGCGGCAACCGCAAGACCGGCTGCGCCATGACGATCGACGCCGGCTTCGGCATCTCCGAGTTCCCTTGCCTGGAGAAGCTCTGGACCAAGGAGAGCGGCTGGAACCACAAGGCCCGCAACTCCTCGACCGGCGCGTACGGCATCCCTCAGGCATACCCGGGCAACAAGATGAGCTCCGTCGCGTCCGACTGGCAGACCAACCCGGCCACCCAGATCAAGTGGGGGCTGGGCTACATCAAGGGCAGGTACAAGACGCCCTGCGGTGCCTGGACCTACTTCCAGAACAACCACACCTACTGACGGTTCAACGGCGGGACAGGTGGGCGACCACCTGCCCCGCCGTCGCGCGTACGCCGGGCTGCTCGGACGGGACGCGAGTGGCGGTAGGCCGATTTTGCTGATAGCAGTTGTACGGTGACTCTGCACCCGTCAAGCGGCGACCCCTTCCGGTTCGGCACCGAGGCGTTCTACGCCGCGCTCGGCCGAGCCTTCGTCGCCATGTGTGCGGTGGTCCCGTTCCTCTTCCTCATCGAGGCCGTCGACCAGGGTCTCGCGTTCGGTCTGGACGCCACCGCCGGCATCATCCCGCAACGCATCGACGGGCTGGACGGGGTCTTTTTCTCCCCATTCCTGCACCACGGCTTCGACCACCTCTACAGCAACAGCATCCCGCTGATCCTGCTGGGCACGTTCGTCCTGGCCGCCGGAGCCCGCCGGTTCCTCTGGTCGACCCTGGTCATCATCCTGGTCAGCGGCCTCGGCGTCTGGTTCACCGGCTCACCCAACTCGGTGGTGGTCGGCGCCAGCGGCGTCATCTTCGGCTACCTGGGCATCCTGCTCACCCGGGGCATCGTCGAGCGCAGCTGGTGGAACTTCGCCGTCTTCCTCCTGGTCGGCCTGCTCTACGGCTGGCAACTGGTCGGCATCCTCCCCACCGACGAGCGCATCTCCTGGCAGGGTCACCTGTTCGGGCTGCTCGGCGGGGTGGTCGCGGCGATCCTGTTCCGCCGGCGGCGGCCGGCCGTGGACGGGCCGGACTACTCGGGTGACACACTCCGCCTGCCCTGACCGATTCCCCGGCGCGCCTCTGGGACGTGCTTGCCGGACCGTCATCGCCCGCCTACGGTCGAGATCAGCAAGCGTTGATCCGTGAGCGGAAAGCGACGGTACGCCATGCGTGAGGTCGATGTCGCCGTGATCGGGGCCGGCCCGGCCGGTCTCTTCGCCGCGTACTACGCGGGGTTCCGGGGGTTGTCGGTGGCGGTGATCGACGCGCTGCCGGAACCGGGCGGCCAGGTAACCGCGATGTACCCGGAAAAGTTGATCCTCGACGTGGCCGGCTTTCCCGCCGTCAAGGGTCGCGACCTGGTGGCCAATCTGGTCGCCCAGGCAGCCCCGTTCAATCCGCAGTACCTGCTCGGCACGCGCGCCGAGAAACTCTCGTACACCGATGGGCGTCCGGTGCTCGGCCTGGCCGGCGGCGAGCAGCTCGGCTGCGGCGCGGTCGTGGTCACCGGCGGGCTCGGCAGCTTCAGTCCTCGGCCGCTGCCGTGCGCCGACGGCGCCCCCGGCTCGGGGATCGTCTACTTCGTCACCGAGCCCGCCGAGTTGGCCGGCCGGGACGTGCTGATCGTCGGTGGCGGCGACTCCGCCTTCGACTGGGCGCTGGCGCTACAGCCGTTGGCCCGTTCGGTGACCCTGGTGCACCGACGGGAGAAGTTCCGAGCGCATGCCTCGACGGTGGCCCGGGTGCTGTCGCTGCCGGTGCGGGTGGTGGTCAACGCCGAGGTCAGCCGACTGATCGGCGACGGCACGGTGACCGGCGCCGAGGTGACCGTACGCGGTGGTGCGGCCGAGACGCTGCCGGTGGACGTCGTGGTGGCAGCCCTCGGCTTCACCGCCGATCTGGGGCCCCTCGCCGAATGGGGGCTGCAGCTCGACCGCCGGCACATCCTGGTGGACAGCGCGATGGCGACGAACCTGCCGAGGGTCTTCGCGGCGGGTGACATCACCGAATACCCGGGCAAGGTCCGGCTGATCGCGACCGGCTTCGGCGAGGCCGCCACGGCGGTCAACAATGCGGCCGTGGCCATCGACCCGGGCGCGCACCTCTTCCCGGGGCACTCCTCCGACGCCGGCTGACCCTTGGTATCGAGGACAGACCGGCTCGTGTCCGGATCGAGACGGCGCCTGGCGCTTCGCGGTCAGCGCCTGGCGGGTGGCGCCAGCGCGGCGATCAGCACGGCCACCATGGTCAGCGCGGCCCCGAGCAGGGTGTTCAGGCCGGGGTGCGAGGCGGCTGTGGGCGAGACCAGGTCCAGCAGGACCGCCCCCACGATCTGGCCGGCGATGGTGGCCAGACCGAGCAGCAGGACCCCGGTGAAGCGCACGATGGCCGCCGCGATGGCGATGAACACGATGCCGATCGGCCCGCCCAGGTAGAGCCACGGCTCGGTGGGGAGGTGACCGGTCGGCCAGCCGCGCACCGCGAGGTCGATCGCGAACGCCACGAGCAGGGTGACCGTGCCGACGAAGAAGTTGACCAGCGTGGCGGTCAACGCGCTGTCGGCCGCCGCCCGGACCCGGCCGTTCACCGCCTGCTGCCAGGCGGTGCCCACCCCGGCGACCAGGGGCAGCAGGGCCAGCGCCAACATGCCCGGGTCCTTGAGTCGGTCACCGACCGCGAGGCCGACCGCCAGCACGGTGAGCACCGCACCGGCGAGCCGTTGTCGGGTGACCGGCTGCCGGCCCGTCGGTCCGATCCCCGCCCGGTCCACGGCGAGGCTGCTGCCGCTCTGGCCGGCCACCACCGCCACGGTGAAGACGGCCACGCCCAGCGAGCCGATGGTCAGGCCCTGGGAGGCCACCAGGAACGCCCCGCACATGCCGCCGAGGCACTGCCACGGCCGCAGCGCGCCCCTCGCGAGCGCGCCCCGCAACGCGACCAGGCCACGCCGTCCACCGGGGGTGAGCGGCACCAGCACCAGGAGCACCACCAGGCCGCCGCCGAAGGAGACCACAGCGGCCGCGAAGCCGTCGGCCAGGCGTTCCCCCAGCTCGCCGTTGATGCGGGACTGCACCGCCACCGCGACCCCGGAGATCGATGCCAGCGCGACACCGGTGATCCGGCGGGCGGCGGACAGGACCGGTGGGGTCGCTGTGTCGGTGATGGTCACTCCTGTTCGGCCAGCGGACGACCGTCGAAGTCGATCGCGGAGTAGAGCGCCAACTTCTCCAACCGGTGGTACGAGTCGATCACCCGGATGGTGCCGCTCTTCGAGCGCATCACGATCGACTGCGTGTACGCGCCGCCGGCCCGGTAGCGCACCCCGCGCAGCAGATCCCCGGAGGTGACCCCGGTCGCCACGAAGAAGCAGTTGTCGCCAGTTACCAGATCATCGGTGCTCAGCACCCGGTCCAGGTCGTGCCCGGCGGCGATCGCCTTCTCCCGCTCCTGCTCGTCGCGCGGCCAGAGCTTGGCCTGCATCGCACCGCCCATGCACTTCAACGCGCAGGCGGAGATGATGCCCTCCGGGGTGCCGCCGATGCCCATCAGCACGTCGACATCCGACTCGCCCCGGGCAGCCGCGATGGAGCCCGCGATGTCACCGTCGGAGATGAACCGGATGCCCGCCCCGGTCCGGCGGATCTGCGCGACCAGGTCGTCGTGGCGGCTCCGGTCCAGCACGCAGACGGTCACCTCGGAGACGTCGGTGCCCTTGACCTTGGCGATCCGGCGCAGGTTCTCCGCCACACCGGCGTTGATGTCGATCACGTCGGCGTACACCGGACCGACGGCGAGCTTCTCCATGTAGAACACGGCGCTGGGGTCGAACATCGCGCCGCGCTCGGAGACGGCCAGCACCGCCACGGCGTTCGGCATGCCCTTGCTCATCAGCGTGGTGCCGTCGACCGGGTCGACGGCGACGTCCACCTCCGGGCCGGTGCCGTCGCCGACGTGTTCGCCGTTGAAGAGCATCGGGGCGTTGTCCTTCTCGCCCTCGCCGATCACCACCACGCCGCGCATCTGGATCGAGTTGATCAGCTTGCGCATCGCGTCGACAGCGGCTCCGTCGCCGCCCTCCTTGTCACCCCGGCCCACCCAACGGCCGGCGGCCATCGCCGCGGCCTCGGTGACCCGGACCAGGTCGAGGGCAAGGTTTCGGTCGAGATCCTGTGGGATCCGCGTCCTGGTGTTCGTCATGACGGCTACTCCTCCTCGCGACGGTGCGGGGACGACCGACGTCGGGGAGGCCCCCACTGCCGGCTTTGTCGCTGATCCTCACACGATGGCCGACCCGGGGTCGGCGCGGGGCGGTGATGGCCCGGATACCGCCGGTCGGGCGGCTGCGAAGATGGTGGGGTGGAACCCGCACAGCCAGCCGACCGCGTCCCCGCCGACCGCACGCCGCCCGACGGTCAGCCGCCGGTCGACGTCCCCACCGGCCCCGGTGGTGAACCCGCCGCGACCGATCCGACGCCACCGCCTCCGCTGAAGTCCGGCAAGTCCGAACGCTCGCCGAAGGACATGGCGATCTCGTTGCTGGTGCTGCTCGTCCCGATCGCCCTCCTGCTGGCGTTCTACCGGGGATTTCTCGGCGGCGACGAGCCCACCACCGTCGATCCGGCACCCGCGATCGAGCAGGCCCGGTCGGCGAACGTGTTTCCGGTCAGCCAACCGGAGGGCCTCGGCTCCGACTGGTCGACGGTCAGCGCCCGCTACCAGACCGTCGAGGGCGGCGCGAACCTGCGGCTCGGCTACCTCACGCCGGAGGGGCGGGGCGTCCAACTCCTGCAGAGCAACGTGCCGGCGGAGCGGTTGCTCCCCGCGGAGCTGACCAGTCAGGGTCAGCCCCAGGGCCCCACCGAGCTGGGCGGGCGCACCTGGCAGCTCTACACGGCCCGGGGAAACCAGCAGGCGCTGGTGCTGCTGGAACCGACCCGGACGGTGATCGTGATCGGCGATGCCCGGGACAACGAACTGCGCGAACTGGCCGGCTCGCTGCGCTGAGCGGACTCGGTCGATCGACGGCCCTGGTGGTGGCCGGAAAGGGCAACCGGACAGAAGGGTGATTGTCCGACCCGACAACAGGGAACAGAGAGGGAGTGATCCGGGCGCGCTGCTCGGCCCGGGTCGCGCGGCGCAGCCGACGGTGCTGCTGCGTCGCCCGGTTTCCGGCGCCGTCCAGGTCGTCGGGTGACCCTCTTGGGAGACACGCATGACTGTTCGACGACTCGGCGCCGGCCTGGTAGCCGCCGCTCTGTTCACGCCCGCCCTCGCTGCCTGCGGCGACGGGACGACCGGCACCGCCGGATCGACCGCGTCCCCGACGGCGAGCTCCTCCGTCGCGCCGAGCGCGGCCAGCGGTACGCCCGTGCCGGGCGATGCCAAACAGGCACTGCTCGACTCCACCAAGGAGATCAGCAACGGCAACTTCCGGTTCGCCCTCACCGCCGTCGGCTCGACGGTGGAGGGGCAGGTGCACCAGCCGAGCCAGAGCGCGGCCATGAAGATCGCCATCGGTGGGCCCTCGTCCGACCTGGCGATGAAGCTCGACGTGATCCACTACAAGCCGGACAGCTGGGTCAAGCTGGAGCTGACCGGCCCCACCGCCAACAGCCTGCCAGCCATCAAGCAGCTCAACCTCGGTAAGTACCAGCACCTGGACCAGGCCCGGATCAAGGGCAACCGCAACCTCGGCTTCGACTTCGACAAGGTCGACCCGGCCGGCAGCGCGGTGCTGACCCAGGGCATCACCGAGGTACGCAGCACCGGCACCGGCGCGTACGCCGGCACCATCGACGTCACCAAGGCCGCCGAGGCGGGCTCGCTGAACGCCGCCACGATCGCCGCGCTGGGCACCCAGGCGAAGACGGTCCCGTTCACCGCGAAGGTGGACCCGCAGGGCCGGCTCAGCGAGCTGGTGTTGCAGTTGCCGGCCGCCGGGCAGACCGCCGCCCAGGAGATCAAGATGACGTACTCCGACTACGGCACCGCCACCGCCGCGCAGAAGCCGCCGGCGGACCAGGTCGTCGAGGCGCCGGCCGAGCTGTACAGCCTGTTCAACTGACGTACGTGGGTGGGGGCGGCTCCGGCCGCCCCGCCCGCGGTCAGGAAGCGGGCTCCTGCCGGGCAGCGTCGATCCGTGCCCGCGCCCCATCCAGCCACCGTTGGCAGATCACCGCCAGCGCCTCGCCGCGCTCCCAGAGCGCCAGCGACTCCTCCAGGGACGTGCCGCCGGCTTCCAGCCGCTCGACCACCGAGGCCAACTCGGCGCGGGCCTGCTCGTAACTGAGCCGCTCGTCCGGCCCGGCCTTCGTGTCGTCGCTCATCGAACCCATCCCACCACATCGGCGGCAGACCGACCGGCAGCGGGTCCGCCTGCCCGCGGGCCCGCCGCGGATACGTGAATTTTCCATCCGGCGCGGCCCGCCGTCGTATTTCGTGTTGCGACACGCCCGGGGACGTACTAGATGTCGCCGGCCGGCTCCGGGCACCGAGCGACCGACGTCATCCTCGGGTGGTTCCTCCAGCTCATGCTGGCTTCGCCGACGATGGTCCGGGAGTGGCGAGCGCCCCGTGGTGTCGATCGACATGCCGCAGGGCCAGCATGGGACGGCCCGCTCAAACGACGGAAAAGCATCGATGAGCGACTATCTGATATCCCTTGCTGGAGATGTCGGAAGTTAACATACCGCCAGAGTGTGACATTGACCGGTTGATCAGCCCTCTGTGACGGTGGCCTTCCGCATACGGCTTGTGCCTGCGGGGTGACGTTCCGAACCGACACCAGGTCGGTCGCGGCACCAACACGGGGGAGTGCCAGCAATGCCACTGAGATCTGCCCGATTTATCCTGCTCACTTTTGCTCTGTTGGGGCTGATGCTGTACGGGGCGCCGGTACTGCCGTCGCACCCCGGCGCCCCCGCCGCGCGAGCGGCCACCACGGTTACCCTCACCGCTTCGTTGCTCCGATCCACCGGCGCGGAACTGCGCTGGAACCGACCCGACACCGGGGCGGGATACGAGGTGCACCGGTCCACCACCGCCGGCTTCACGCCCTCGTCATCGACCCTGCTCGCCCGGCTGGGCGACCCGTCGGCCACGCGCTGGGCGGACACCACGGGCGCGCCGGAGCGGACCTTCCACTACCGGGTACGGACCACCGGAACCTCGCCCGTCACCTCCAACGAGCTGACCGCCTCGTTGCCGGCAAAGGGCACGGCACGACTCACCGTGCCAGCCGGACTGGGCATGGGCGGCGCCACTCAGGTCCACCGGGACACCACCTCCCCGCAGGGCTGTGACGACTTCTTCAACAACGGTGCGGCCACCACGATGCGGGTGGGCACCGCCGCCGACGGGCACGCATACCGGTCGCTGGTCCGCTTCGACCTGCGCGACATCCCGGCCGGCGCCACCGTCACCGCCGCCACGCTGTCGCTGTCGTACCAGGGCAGCGGCTACGCCGGGCAGGTGGGCGTACGCCGGATCAACCGGGAGTGGCGCGAAGGCGGCGCGACCGGGGCCTGCGACGGTTCCGGGGCCAACTGGAACGAGGCGCAGGCCGGCGTGCGCTGGAGCACCGGCGGCGGCGACATCGAGGCCGCGGCCGCGACCCTTCCCGCCCGCAGCCGCAGCACCGCCGGCAGCGAGGCCGTGGACGTGGCCGCGCTGGTCCGGCAATGGGTCTCCGGTGCCGCGCCGAACCACGGCGTGGCGCTGGCCGCGCCGACCGAGACGCCTGGCGCGACGGACTCCTATGTGAGCTACCTGTCCGACGACGCCGGGGCCCAGGCGCCGGCCCTGACCGTGACCTTCAGCGACACCACCGCACCGCGTGGACCGCAGGTGTTCGTCACGGACCCGAAGCCGGGCGCCCGGGTGGAGAGCGGATCGGTCATCCTGCGCGCCACCGTCGGCGACGAGACCGAGGTGGCCAGGGTTCGCTTCTACGAGGACGTTCAGCTGCTGGGTGAGGACACCAGCCCGCCCTTCACCCTGAAGACGACCTTCGCGGACGGCCCGCACCAGGTGACCGCCGAGGCCGTGGACGCCACCGGCAACGCCACCCGCTCGCCGCTCGTCGGGTTCACCGTGCTGGCTCCGATCAACTCCCAGATGCGGTGGTACGGCATCAGCGACGGTGCGGTGATCTCAGGTGCCAGGGAGATCAAGGTCTTCGGGCAGCCCGCCCTGAACGACGGCCCGGGCATCAACGGGTTCGACCTGCTGGTCGATGGCGTTCCGGTGGCCACAACCGGGGCCAGCTGCGGCACATGGGACCTGGAGAGTTTCACCCGGGGATGCGCGGTGACCTGGGACACGACCAATCCGCTGGCGTCCTGGGAGGACGGCCCACACCAGCTTCAGCACCGGGAGTTCGATGACGCCGGGCGGGTGTCCGCCGCCTCGGCCCCGATTACCGTGACACTGAAGAACGACACGAACAGCCAGTTCAACACCGATGTCACGGTGGCCCAGCCCTACTCCGCGGACGCGGACCTGCCGGCGTTGATGCGGGAGAACCCGGCGGCGTCCGCGCCGGTGCAGGACCCGTACACCGGCACCGTCGACGGCAACGGCATCGGTGGTGGCAGCCTCGGCGTCTCCGTGGCGCAGGCCCCGACGCAGATGGCACCCGCGACCGGCGGGACCTGCCCGGCCGAGGCGTTCTGCACGCAGGTGAACGTGGCGAACAAGTCCACCGCCACCTGGAGCGCCGCCAACACCGAGCTCTGGTACCGCTGGGTGGCGAAGAACGGCGCGGTGCTGTTGCAGGGCAAGGCCGACGGCACATTCCCGACCATCGCCCCAGCCGGCAGCGCGCCGGTGGCGGTGAGCGTGCAGCCGCCGAAGCTACCCCCGGGTCTGCGGATGGGCCAGTACGAGTTGCGTTTCGACCTCTACAACACGGCGGCGAAGACCTGGCATTCGGCCAAGGGCGACCAGCCGCTGGTGCGCGAAGTGACGGTCACCAAGAACGACCTGCTGGGCCTGGAACGGTTCTGGCAGTACGACGCCGAGGACCTCGGCGCCGGCATGACCTCGCTGACGAACGTGGCCAGCGGCAACATGCTGGTCCGTTACTCGCCGTTCTTCGCCCCCGGGCGGGGCCTGTCCAGCATGGTCGACCTGACCTA
The DNA here is from genome assembly GCF_018070425.1 of Micromonospora sp. C81. Classification (NCBI taxonomy): domain Bacteria; kingdom Bacillati; phylum Actinomycetota; class Actinomycetes; order Micromonosporales; family Micromonosporaceae; genus Micromonospora; species Micromonospora sp. C81. The sequence continues at coordinate 212,269 of NZ_JAGPXS010000009.1, read as the reverse complement.
CAACACGCTGGAGGACCAGTCCCGCAGCCCGGCCGGGAACAACTTCTCGCTGTCGATGAGTGGCCTGGTCCGCATCGGCAGCCAACTCGACCTGCACCCGCGACCGAAGCCGCGGGAGGTCGACTTCATCGACGGCGACGGCACGCGGCACCACTTCGCCGGCACCGACGACGGCGCCGGCGGCACCCGCTGGCAGGAGCCGCCGGGGGTGAACCTCTACCTGCGTGAGGCGCCGACGAACGCGGCGGACCGACGCTGGGCGTTGACCCGGCCGGACAAGGTGACCTACTGGTTCGACGCGGACGGCTACCCCACCGCGGTCACCGACCGCAACGGCAACACCCTCACCTTCACTCTTGAGGACACCCCGCCGGGTGAGGATCCGGGCGGCCCGAAGAAGCGCATCACCAAGGTCACCGACCCGGGTGGGCGGGCCTTCACCATCGACTACTGGTCGAAGGACGAGATCAAGAAGGCACGCGTCCGGGGCAACGTCCAGCGGATCACCGACCACTCCGGCTCGGCGCTGGACTTCGACTACTACGACGACGGCAACCTGCTCCGACTGACCCAGTTGGGCGGCACCACCCCCGCCGGGGCGATCCTGCCGGACCGGTCGTTCGTGTTCACCTACACCGTCTCCAACGGCACCGGACCGGCCATTCCCCTGGCCGACGATCGGATCAACCCGGAGTCGAAGATCGGTAACCAGTCCAGCCGGCTCTACAGCGTCCGCGACCCCCGAGGCGCCGAGACCACCTACGCGTACTACGGCCCCAGTGAGGGCGCGAAGCTGCGCTGGAAACTGAAGTCCCGCACCAACCGGGCCACCAAGACCACCTCGTACACCTACGACGTGGACAACGCGGTCACCACCATCATCGCCCCGGGGTCCCGCACCACGAAATACACCTATGACCCCACGGGCAAGGTGACCCGGATCGTCAACCCCCTCAACCAGGCCACCGCGGTCGAATGGTCGGCGGACTACAAGGTCAGCAAGGTCACCGAGCCGACCGGCAAGTTCACCACCTACGAGTACAACCCCAACGGGTACCCGACCGCCCAGACCGACCAGCTGGGCAAACGCAACGAGCTGACGTATCTCAACCAGGCCGTGGACGCGGCGGACACCGGCAAGCACCTCTCGCTGCTCGACACCGTCACCTCACCCAAGGGCGTCGCCACCACCACGGTCGCCGGTGACTACCAGACCCGGCACACGTACGACGCCGCCGGGAACATCGACAAGATCACCGATCCGACCGGAGCGGTGACCGACTACGACTACAACCAGGCCGGCAGCGCCGCCCCCGGCACCGTCGCCGCGATCCGCGACGCCAACGGCAACGGTCCCACCACCTACCCGTCCTACGACCCGTCCGGCCAACCCACCGAGATGCGTGACCCGCTGGGCAACACCACCCGGTTCGGCTACGACGTCGATGGCCTGCTGCGCTGGGTCCAGGACCCGAACCACGCCGGGGACAGCGGCTCCGACGAGCGGGCGTACAAGGCGTTCTTCGACTACGACGCGTTCCACCGGATGGGCCGGCAGAGCGCACCCAAGTCCACCGCCACCGACCGCGGCCAGCTGATCTGGTCCAGCGTCGAGTTCGACGCCAACGACAACACGACGCGGCGCATCGACCCGCACTTCGGCACCGCCACCGAGTTGGGCACCGCCGGCCCTGACTCGGTCGCCGTGTACGACGCGATGGACCGGCCGACCACTGTGTCGAACTCCGACACCAGCGTCGACCCGGCGCGGGAACGCACCACGTTCGCCTACGACGACGCCGGCCGGATGATCCGGACGACGTCCCCCAAGGGCGTGCTGAGCACCGCGGTGGCCGACGACTACACCACGCTCTACAGCTACGACGCGCTGGACCGGCAGACCCGGGAGGCCCGGTACGGCACGGGCACGACCGACGTCCGCTACACCCACCTCTGCTACGACCTGGCGGGCGACCTGCGCTCGGTGACCTCGCCGCGGGCGAACCGTGCCACGGTCACCTGCCCGGGTACCGGGCCGTTGACCGGGGTGGGTTTCACCGAGAGCTACGACTACGACGCGGCGCACCGGCAGACCGACAGCCACGACCCGCTGGGCAATACCACCACCACGAAGTACGACGCCAACGGCAACGTCGAGGAGCAGCAGCAGGGCATCGCCACCGGCCGGGTCCGCCGGACCACCACCGAATACACCCAACGCGATCAGCCATTCCTGGTCAAAGAGCTGATCGACGCCGCGACCAGTCGCTGGGCGACCACCCGGATCGAGTACGACAAGAACGGCAACCAGTCGCAGGTGATCTCGCCTCGCGGCATGGATGCCGGCGGTGCGAGCGGCCCGTGGACCCAGTACGTGACCTCGTTCAGCTATGACGCCCGCAACCTGAAGACCCGCGTGGCGCTGCCGTTCGACGCCAAGGACGGCACCGAGCGGCAGTACCAGCACCAGTCGTACGACGCCAACGGCAACTTGTCCTGGAGCAGCCTGCCGGTCACCCAGTCCGACCCGGCGTCGGTGACCGACAACGCCCGCACCCGGATGACCTACTTCGACCCGGGTTGGATTCGTACCTCGAAGGATCCGCGGAATCCCACGGTCCACTTCGACTACACCCCGCAGGGCTGGCAGCTCGAGCGGCAGGTCGAGCTGAAGGGTTCGCCCGGGCAGCTCGACGACGACCGCCGGATGACGTGGGAGTACTTCAACGACGGGCAGCAGCGACGGCGCGTCGACCGCAAGGCGCAGGCGAGCACCTACACCTACGACGCGCAGAACAACCTCGTCGCGGCGCTGGATGCCGCCGGCCTCGCCGACCCGGGGGAGAAGGCGGTCCGGACGCAGTCGACGTACGACGCCTTCGACGAGATCACCAAGGTCCGGCACCGCAAGGAGGGCCAGACCAACTGGCGATTCGCCACCTACAAGTACGACCTGGCCGGCAACATCGCCGAGCGGGCCGAGAACGGCGAGGAGACGGACGCCGGCGGCGAGACCAAGGCGCCACGCACGTACAAGCTCACCTACGCCGAGAACGACTGGCTCGCCACACAGCTCGACCTGGGCACGGATAGTGCCTGCAAGGGTGACCAGCGCATCGTCAACACGTTCTGGGGCGACGGGCTGGAGAAGAAGCGGGAGTTCTTCCGCGGCGGCGACGGCTGCACGGCGGACTCGACGGCCTGGTCCAAGAAGCAGACCACGGACTGGACGTTCTTCGACAACGGCAAGCTGCGCACCCTGAAGACGACCAGCTCGACCGGCACGGTGACCGAGTCGCACGACGTCGCCTACTACGACGGCGCCAACCGCTACGTCGACGGACACCGCACCAGCGACCGGTTCGTCCTCAAGCGGGCCGAGGGCGACGGCGCGACCACCTGCGTCGGCCCTGCCACCTGCCTGGCCACCTACGAGTACGACGCCCGCGGGCGGCTGGTCAAGCACCAGAAGCGCGAGGGCAAGGTCGCCACGTACACCTTCGACCAGCCGGCGAACCTCCTCGGCAACACGGCGGTCCGGGCCGGCAACGTGACCACCGAGGTGGCCGACACCGGCACGACCACCACCAAGAAGTACGACGCCGACCAGCTCAAGGAGGTCTCGACCGGCGGGGCCACCGGCAAGTACTGGTACGACCAGGACGGCAACACCGACTGCCTGACCCTGGCGGCCGGCAGCCAGGCCGACTGCTCGCGCAGCGACGGGCAGGGCGGCTCCGCGAACCTGATCACCGACTACGCCTACGACTACCTCAACCGCATCGCGGGTGTCCGTCAGTACAGCGGTGGCGGCACGGCAACCGACCGTACCGACTACACCTACGACGCCCTGGACCGCACCAGCAAGGAGGTCGAGGACCACGCCGGCACCGGCAAGGACCGCACCACCGACTTCACCTACCAGGGCCTGAGCACCCAGGTGACGGAGGAGAAGCAGGCCGGGGGCAGCGACCCGCGGACCAAGACCTTCTCCTACGACGCGTACGGCCGCCGGATGTCGATGACCGACCGCAGCAACGTCAGCGGCTCGGAGGACTGGTACAGCTACGGCAAGGACGCCAAGGGTTCGGTGTCCCAACTCATCGACGACGCCGGCAAGGTGAAGGCCTCCTACGGCTACGACGCGTACGGGGGCTCGGACGCGCCGGAGAGTGACCCGGAGGCGCTGAGCAGCGGCGACACCAACGACCAGTCGCCGGTCAACCCGTACCAGTACACCGGCAAGCGCAAGGACTCGGGCACCAAGTCGTCGGCCAGCACGCCGTCGGCCCTGCCCGGCGGGTCGGCCAGCTATGACATGGGCGCCCGGCGGTTCGGCCCGGACGTGGGCCGGTTCCTCCAGGAGGACATGTTCAGCAACTCGCTGTCCGACCTGGGCCTGGCGCTGGACCCGCTGACCCAGAACCGGTACGCGCTGGCCGGTGGCAACCCGATCAGCTTCATGGAGTACGACGGGCACGTCCCGCTGCTCGACGATCTCGGCGACGCCATCAAGGAGATCGGCGGCAAGATCGCCGGCTCGGAGGCGGTCGACAAGGCCGGGGACGCGCTGAAGGCGGCCGACCAGATCGGCGGTGACCTCCAGGACGGCTCCGCCACCAACATCGGCGGCGACAAGAAGGACAAGGAGGAGGCCGGCAACCGGCTCGCCAACAGCAAGTTCGGCGAGATCACCGGGATCAGCGACGCGAAGCGTTGCGACAACGGGTCAGGTAGCGCCTGTTTCTGGGCCGCCCTCAGCGTGGTGCCTGGGGGAAGGGGTGGGAAGGCCGCCAAGGCGCTCGGCGCGGAAGAGTCGGCGCAAAAGGGAGCGAAGGCCCTCCCGACGCCGGACGAGAACTCCGTATTCAGGGCGCTTCGTCCCAATGAGGATTGGACGAAGGGGCTCTTCTCCAAGGGAAACAACGAGAACGTGGCTCCGTGGCAGCACGTGTTGGCCTCCCCCAACGACTCTCCTTGGATCTCCACCTCGCGCAACCCGGATATCGCGTTCAACAAGTATGGGGCCGATAGCATCGGCGTGGCGAAGATCGATTTGAGGAAGGTCCCCGGACAAGTCGTGGATGCTGCCAGCAAGCTCGACATGCCGAACGGCATGCGTGAAATGGGGGTTGACCCTTCAAAGAATGCCCTTGAGGATGCCGAGGTGCTGATCAAGCGTCATGTTCCCGCCGGGGCGATCACTGACTTCTGGCCCTTGAGGTGACCCGAGGAGTGATAGAGATGGACATTGAGGAAACATCTCGGCAGCTGAAGTTCGAGTGGAGTCCTGACGGTGGTTTCCTTCACGACCTCAGGAGCGGTGGCTTCGACCAGGCGAAGGCCGACCGTTTCCTGAAGGTGCTCGCCTCGCTGGACCCGACCGATCCAGCCGTCATGGACCGTCGGATCATCGGCCCGATCTTCCTGATCCCCTATTACATGCTGTCTCACATACAGAATTCGGAGAGTCTGGGTGTTGACACCCGGAAGCAACGGAACGTCATGTACCGGGCGGTGGAATTGATTACCGCGGTCATCGGCGGATATCCAGCTGTCGGAGACGCTGTCGTCCCATGAGAGTGAGGATGACCCCGACCGTGGTGACGTAACGGTATTGGTGGCAGCAGGCGCCGTCAGCCCGTGTCCTGGCACAAGGCTGACGGCGCCTGTCCGACGCGCGCCCACCCTGCCCGCAGCGGTTCGGCTTAACCGACCCGCATGTGCGTCCCTCAGCCGTCCACCGTCGCGGCCAGTTCGCCCTCGGCCAGCCGTACCCGCAGCGGGTCGCCCTTGCCCACCTCGGCCGCCGCCCGCACCACGTGCCCGTCGGCGCGCTGCACGATGGCGTACCCCCGGTCGAGGGTGGCGGCGGGGGAGAGGGCGCGCAGCCGGGCGAGGGTGTGCCGCAGCTCGTCGTCGGCGGCGGCGAGCCGGTGGTCCAGGCAGCGTCCGGCCCGTTGCCGCATCGCGGTCAGCTCGGTGGCGCGCTGGTCGACCATCACCTGGGGCCGGGCCAGCACCGGCCGGGAGCGCAGCAGGTCGAGGCGGTGGGTCTCCCGGTCGACGAGGTTGCGGACCGCCCGTTGCAGCCGGGAGCGGGCCTGGCCGATGAGGCGTACCTCCTCGGTGAGGTCGGGGACGATCCGCTTGGCCGCGTCGGTGGGGGTGGAGGCCCGCAGGTCGGCGACGTAGTCGATCAGTGGCGCGTCGGTCTCGTGGCCGATGGCGCTGACCACCGGGGTGCGGCAGGCGAAGACGGCCCGGCAGAGTGCCTCGTCGGAGAACGGGAGCAGGTCCTCGATGCCGCCACCGCCCCGGGCGATGACGATCACGTCGATGCTCTCGTCGGCGTCGAGCACCTTGAGCGCCGCGACGATGTCGGGCACCGCGGCGGGTCCCTGCACGGCCACGTTGACGGTGCGGAACTCCACTGCCGGCCAGCGCCGCCGTGCGTTGGTCAGCACGTCCCGCTCGGCCGCCGACGCGCGACCGGTGATCAGCCCGATCCGGCCGGGCAGAAACGGCAGCCGGCGCTTGCGGGACCGGTCGAACAGCCCCTCGGCGGCGAGCAGCTTCTTGAGCTTCTCCAGCCGGGCCAGCAGCTCACCGAGCCCCACCTGGCGGATCTCGTCGGCGCGCAGGCTCAGCGTGCCCCGGGCGGCGTAGAACTCCGGCTTGGCGTGCAGCACCACGCGGGCGCCCTCGCGTAGCTCCGGCGCGCCGGCGTCCAGTACGTCGCGGTTGGTGGTGACGGTCAGGCTCAGGTCGGCCGACGGGTCACGCAGGGTGAGAAAGACGGTGCTGGCCCCGGGGCGGCGGCTGATCTGCGCCACCTGCCCGTCCACCCACACCCAGCCCAGCTTGGCGATCCATGCCCCCACCTTCTGGCTGACCACCCGCACGGGCCAAGGCTCCTCCGCGCTGCTCCGCGCCCCCTCGGTCACCCGCCCACCCTACGGACCCCCGCGGTGATCAAGAAGTTTGCGTCAGCATCGGGCGCGTTTCTGACGCAAACCTCTTGATCACCGGGTCAGTCCGGGGGTCGTGGGCCGGTGGCCGTGGGGGAGTCGGCACGTACGATGGACGGGTGACTGAGGCTGAGGCGACTCCCCGGACCGGCAAGCGCGTGCTCCTGGCGAAGCCGCGCGGCTACTGCGCTGGCGTCGACCGTGCGGTGCAGACCGTCGAGGAGGCGCTGAAGCTCTACGGCGCCCCGATCTACGTGCGCAAGCAGATCGTGCACAACAAGCACGTCGTGCAGACCCTGGAGGCCCAGGGTGCGATCTTCGTGGAGGAGAACGAGGAGGTGCCGGAGGGGTCCACCGTCATCTTCTCCGCGCACGGCGTGGCTCCCGAGGTCTACGAGCAGGCGAAGCAGCGCTCGCTGAAGGCGATCGACGCGACCTGTCCGCTGGTCACCAAGGTGCACCACGAGGCGAAGCGGTTCGCCGCCGAGGACTACGACATCCTGCTCATCGGGCACGAGGGGCACGAAGAGGTCATCGGCACCGCCGGTGAGGCCCCCGCGCACATCCAGCTGGTCGACGGCCCGGACGGCGCCGACAAGGTCACCGTCCGCGATCCGGAGAAGGTGGTCTGGCTGTCCCAGACCACGCTGTCGGTCGACGAGACGCTGGAGACGGTCGCCCGGCTCAAGCAGCGGTTGCCGCTGCTCCAGTCGCCGCCCAGCGACGACATCTGCTACGCCACCTCCAACCGGCAGCACGTCGTCAAGGAGATCGCCCCCGAGTGCGACGTGGTGATCGTCGTCGGCTCGACGAACTCCTCGAACTCGGTCCGCCTGGTCGAGGTCGCCGTGGACGCGGGTGCCCGTGCCGGTCACCTGGTCGACTTCGCCCACGAGATCGACGACGCCTGGCTGGAGGGGGCCACCACGGTCGGTCTGACCTCCGGCGCGAGCGTGCCGGACGACCTGGTCCAGGACGTGCTGACCCACCTCGCCGCACGCGGCTTCGCCGACGTCGAGGAGATCACCACCGCCAACGAGCGGCTGATCTTCTCGCTGCCGCAGGAGCTGAAGCGGGACATGAAGGCCGCGGCGGCGCGCGGCTGAACACGGGAACGAACTCGGACCGGCGTACGTCAGATCAGCCATGAGGACATTTCGGCTCGCCGTTCCCGTGCTGGCCGTCTGCGTGGCGCTGAGTGCCTGCGGCAGTCAGGACACCGGAGGCGGCACACCCAGCCCGACCCCGACGGGAGCGCAGCCGGTGACCAGCCAACCCACGCCCGACCCGACCGCCCTGCCGCCGACCGCCGACCCCACCCCGCCCTCGGGCCCGAAGACTCCGAAGCCACCGAAGCCCGGCGGCCCCAGCACGCCCCCGGGTGTGGGTGCCACCACCCTGACCGGCACCGTGCAGGGCGGCGTGGAGCCCAACTGCGTGCTGCTCGACGGCTACCTGCTCGTCGGCGGTCCGCGTGACGTGCTGACGCCCGGTGCGCGGGTCGAGGTCACCGGTCGGGCCGAGCCCGGCATGATGACCACCTGCCAGCAGGGCACTCCGTTCGTCGTGACGGCCGCCCGCCCGACCTGACACCTCCGAACGCGAAGGAGCCCGCCCCGAACTCGGGGACGGGCTCCTTCGGTGTTGCGGACGGATCAGTTCACGGCGACGGCCGGTGCGGTGAACGTGCCCAGCGAGGCGGACGCACTCTCACATGGCTGACTAGCGGGCCGAGACCTCGTCGGCCGGGTCGGCCAGCTCAGGCGCCTGCGGCTGCCGGGGCGCCAACTCGACCTGCGCGGGCGTCGCCAACTCCTCGTCCGACACTCCCAGCTCGGCGAGCTTTCGGGCGCTGACCAGCACCCGCGCCTCCAACGAGCCGACCGCACGGTTGTACGCCGTCACGGCGCCGGCCAGCGATGACCCGAGCTTGCCGACGTGATCGCCCAGAGTGGAGAGCCGCCCGTACAGCTCCCGGGCGAGGGTGTGCACCGCGAGGGCGTTGCGGGCCAGCGCCTCCTGCCGCCACGAGTAGGCCACAGTGCGGAGCAGGGCGACCAGTGTGGCCGGTGTGGCCAGCACCACGTTGCGGGTGAAGGCGTGCTCCAGCAGCGACGGGTCACGTTGGAGGGCGACGTCGAGGAACGGGTCGGCGGGGACGAACAGCACCACGAAGTCGGGCGAGTTGTCGAACGCCGACCAGTACGACTTGGCGGCCAGCGCGTCGACATGCCCGCGCAGGTGGCGGGCGTGCGCGTCGAGGTGGGTATCCCGGCCGCGTTCGTCGCGGGACTCCATGGCCGTCAGGTACGCGTCGAACGGCGCCTTGGCGTCCACCACCACCGACCGGCCGCCGTGCAGCCGGACCACCAGGTCGGGGCGGACAACCTGCCCGTCGTTGTCGGCGGTGACCTGCTCGGAGAAGTCGCAGTGCTCCAGCATCCCGGCCGCCTCGACGATCCGGCGCAACTGGTGCTCGCCCCAGCGGCCCCGCACCTGTGGTGCCCGCAGCGCCGCCACCAGCTGTTTGGTCTCGGTGCGCAGCTCACCGGAGACGGCGCTCATCGAGCGCACCTGCTCGCGCAGCTCGGCGTACGCGTCGACCCGGTCGTGCTCCAGCTCGGCCACCCGCTGCTCGTAGCGGCGCAGGGAGTCGTGCAGCGGCGCGACCGCGCGGGCCACCGCCTCCTGGGACTGCGCGGTCGCCTCGTAGCTCAAGGCCCGCATGGACTGCTCCAGCCGGCCCTCACCCTCTCGGGTGGCGGCCAGGGTGGCATCGAGGCGGGCGATGTCGGCCGCCGAGCGGGACCGGGCCGCGAGCCAGCCCACCGCCCCGCCGGCGCCGAGGCACACGATCACCACAAGCAGCGTCGAGACGTCCATCACCGGAGCTTGCCAGACGGATATGACGTGACACCCGGGGGTACGTTCGATGACATGGAACTTGTGCTCTGCCTCGCTGTCGTGCTGGTCGGCGCACTGGGCGCCGCAGCGCTCATCCGCGCCCAGGCCGGCGCCCGCAGGCGTACCGAGCTCGGCGACGCCCGCGCGGAGGCGCAACGGTGGTACGAGCGTCTCGGCGGCCAGTTGATGAACCTGCAGGGCGAAGAGCCGGCGGTCCGCCAGGCGCTGGCCGACGCCGGTGAGCGCTACAACGCGGCCGGCTCACAGCTGGAGCAGGCGCGTACGCCACACCAGTTCACGCTGGCTCGGGAGACCGCCCTGGAAGGGCTCGCGTACATCCGGGCGGCGCGTACCGCGTTGGGCATCGACCCGGGCCCCGAGGTGCCGGCGCTGGCCGCCGCCCGTGGTGTGGGCCAGCTCACCAAGGAGCGCGAGGTCGACGTGCAGGGGCAGACGTTCCGGGCCGGCCCCCAGCCCGGCCGGGAAACGCCCTACTACTACCCGGGTGGGCGTTATCAGGGTCGGCCGGTGCCGGCGGGGTGGTATTCGACGCCCTGGTGGAAGACGGCGCTGGGTGCCGGCGCCGGTGTGCTCGGCGGCATCCTGATCGCCGACGCGCTGTTCTCGCCCGCCTTCGCTGACCCCGGCTACGGCTACGACGCCGGCTACCAGGAGGGCTTCGGTGACGGCGTCGACCAGGGCGGGGACGGCGTCGACCAGGGCGGGGACGGCGGCGACCAGGGCGGCGGCGGCGACCAGGACTTCGGCGGCGGCGCCCAGGGCGGCGGCGACTACGCGGGCGGCGATTTCGGTGGCGGCGACTTTGGTGGCGGCGACTTTGGTGGCGGCGGCGACTTCTGACCTGCCCCCGATCCCCACCCCCAACCCGGTCGATCATGGAGTTGTGGTGCCTGCTTCGCCCTTTCTGGCGGCTTTTGCGGGGCACCACAACTGCATGATCGACGCGGCTGGGTTGGTGGCCTGATTTCCTTCGGTCGATCAGCCGGTGTTGCGCATTCCGGCGGCGATGCCGTTCACCGTCGTGAGCAGCGCACGCTCCAGGGCGGTGCCGTCGCTCGGCGCACGTCGGCCACCCGGAGCGGTGGCCACCGCCCGCCCGGCAGCCCCGGACTCCCGGTACTGCCGCAGCAGCGCCACCTGGAGGTGGTGCAGCGGCTCCAGGTAGGTGTCGCGGACGGCCAGGGTGCGCTGGAGCACCGGCGAGTTTTCCAGCAGGGCCGGTGAGGCGGTGACCGCCAACAGCTCCCGCTTGGTCAGCTCGTACTCCTGCTCGATCTGCTCGAAGATCGGGTGCAGCTTCTTCGGCACCAGCGTCTCGACATAGCGACGGGCGATGCTCAGGTCGGTCTTGGTCACCATCATCTCGACGTTCGACAGGAACGTGCGGAAGAAGTGCCAGTTACGGTGCATCTCGGCCAGCACGTCAGCCAGTCCGGCCTCACGCGCGGCGGCCAGGCCGGAGCCGACGCCGAACCAACCCGGCACGATCTGCCGGGTCTGCGTCCAGCCGAACACCCACGGGATGGCCCGCAGACCGGACAGGCCCGCGCCGGTGTTCGGGCGCTTCGCCGGCCGGGAGCCGATGTTGAGTGCGCCGAGCAGCTCGGTGGGGGTGGACGCCCAGAAGTACGCCGGCAGGTCCGGGTCCTCGACGAGCGACCGGTAGGAGCGGAACGCGGACTCGGAGACCACGTCCATGGTGGCGTCCCAGCGTTCCAACATCTCGGCCGGCTGCCGCGGTGCGGTGTGCAGCAGGGTCGCCTGGAGCACCGCCGCGAGGGTGAGCTCCAGGTTTTCCCGGGCCAGTGACGGCAGGGTGTACTTGTCGGAGATCACCTCACCCTGCTCGGTCACCTTGATCGCGCCGTCCATCGTCCCGTACGGCTGGGCCAGGATCGCCTCGTGCGTCGGCCCGCCGCCACGACCGACCGTGCCACCCCGCCCGTGGAACAGCCGCAGGTGCACCCCGTGCCGGGCCGCCACGTCACGCAGCGCGCGCTGCGCCCGGTGGATCGACCACTGGCTGGTGGTGATCCCGGCTTCCTTGTTGGAGTCGGAGTAGCCGAGCATGACCTCCTGCACGTCGCCTCGGGCACTCACCAACGCCCGGTAGGCGGGCAGCGACAGCAGCTCGTCGAGGAGTTCACCACCGGCGTTCAGCTCGGCCGGGGTCTCCAGCAGCGGCACGAACCCGACCCGGGCCCGCCCACTGTGCACGTCCACCAGGCCGGCCTCCCGGGCCAGCACCACGGCGGCCAGCACGTCGTCGACACCCAGGGTCATCGAGATGATGTACGACTCGATCACTTCGGAGCCGAACCGGTCCTGTGCCTCCCGGATGGTGCTGAACACGTCGAACGTCTTACGGGCCGGCTCGGACAGCGCCGTGTCGAGGGTGGACAGCGGCCGGCGACCGGTCAGCTCGTCGGCGAGAAGCTTGGTGCGCTCCAGGCGGGTCAGCGCCGGGTAGTCGGAGACCTCGCCGACGGCCTCGTAGAGCTGGGCGAGCACCGCGTGGTGCGCCTCGGCGTGCTCCCGGACGTCCATCGTGGCCAGGTGCAGGCCGAACGCGGACACCGTACGGATGGTGGAGGCCAGCCGGCCGACGGCGGTGAGCTGCCCGGAATTGCGGGCCAGCGACGCGCGCAGCAGATCCAGGTCGGCGATCAGCTCGGCGGAGCCCCGGTAGTCCCGACCCGGCACGTGCCCGGTGCCCTGGCGCAGCCTCTGCCGGGTGTTGGCGAGCTTCGCCTTCACGCAGCGTGCCTTGAGCCGGTACGGCTCCTCCGCGTTGACCCGCCGGAACCTCGTCGCCACCTCGGGCAGTGCGTCCAGGTCGGCGGCGAGGCTGGCGGAGAGGTCCAGGGAAACCCCGCGCAGCCGGCGGGAGACGGAGACCTCGTTGATCAGGTGGTCCATGGCCTTCTCGGTGGCCGCGATGCCGTGCTCGTGCTGGATGGTCAGCACCTCACGGGTGACCGCCGGGGTGACGAACGGGTTGCCGTCGCGGTCACCGCCGATCCAGGTGCCGAAGCTCAGCGGCCGGGCCGTCGGTGAGGTCTCCACACCGAGGGTGCGCAGCGTGTCGGCCAGGTCGTCGAGCACCTGCGGGGCGGCCTCGGCGTACAGGTCGCGCAGGTAGTAGATGGCGTTGCGGGCCTCGTCGGTCGGGTCCGGCCGGTCGAGTCGCAGCTCGTCGGTCTGCCACATCAGGTCCAGCAGCTCGGCCAGGCGACGGTTGGCGGGGCCCTCGTCGCTGGCGCCGTAGAGGATCGCGTTGGCGGTCTCGGTGTCCAACTCGTCGGCGATCGCCCGCAGCTTGGACAGGATCGAGCGGCGGGCCGCCTCGGTGGGGTGCGCGGTGAAGACCGGACGGACCGCCAACCGGCGGGCCGCGTTGGCGATCTCCTCGGCGGGCACCCCGCGCTCGGCGATCATCTTGGCCGCCTGGTCCAGCCACCCGCCCTGCACCGCTCGGCGGCGGCGCAGATCCCGTGCGCGGTGCACCTGCTCGGTGATGTTGGCCAGGTGGAAGTAGGTGGAGAAGGCCCGCGCAAGCTTGGTGCCGGTGGTCACGTCGAGCCCGCCGAGGCGCTGGGCGGCCGCCGGTGCGTCGGTGCGGACCTGGGCGCGGATCTCCTCGACGAGGTCGAGCAGTGGGCGACCCTCCTGGCGGGCCAGGGTCTGCCCGAGCAGGGTGCCGAGCCGGCGGATGTCGGCACGCAGCGCGGCATCCGGGCCGTCGTGGTCATGCTGATCGGTCACGGTGCGCTCCCTTACGTGGGTACGAAGGACAGCGCTGTCCGACTCACTGGATGGTATCCGCGTGCACCGGATGTCTGGAGGACCCCCGGGCGATCCAGTGCCCCTGGAACGGTGTTTTCGGACGTGATCTCAACCACCGTCGCCGGCGGGAGTGGGGCCGGGGCGGGTCGGGCCGGAGTCGGAGGTGACGGCCCGGCGACCGCGGACGAGGCTCGCGCCGAGCAGACCCAGTCCGCCGAGCACCGCCCAGAGCGCGAGGGCGAAGGCCGGCCAGCCGGCCGATCGCCAGTCGAAGTAGACCGCCGCCTTGCTCAGGTCGTTGGCGAGGCCGGGGATGTTCCACCGGTGCATGCCGCGCAGCACGCCGGGCAGGAACTCGGGCGCGTAGATGCCGCCGGAGCCGGGGTTGCCGAGCACCACCAGAAGCAGGATGACCAGCGCGGTGCCCGCGACGCCGAGCCAGCCCTGGATGGCGCTGGCGAACATCGCGGCGGCGAAGACGGCCAGCGCGCCGATCGCCGCGATCGTCGGTACGTCGTGGTGCCAGATGTCCAGCACCGGTCCGACCACGACCGCGCCGGCGATGCCGAGCAGCACGCTGTAGACGGCCAGGGCGGCGATGCGCAGCCCGGCCCGCCGTACCGTACGTGGGGTGGTGCCGGCGGATATCCCGAGCACGGTCGAGGCCAGGTAACCGCCGAGCACGTAGCCGACGTTCAGGTAGAAGGGCACCACCCCACGCGGGTCGGCCGAGGTGACCGGCACTTCGTCGACGACCTGTAGCGGGGTGCCGCTGCGGGTGGTGGCGGTGGTGAGCACCTCCTTGATCGCGCTGGTGGCGGAGGGGCCGGAGGCGCTCGCGATGGTGAGGAGCAGGCCGTTGTCGGGGCCGGTGCTGAGCACGGCGTACACCGCGCGGCTGAGCAGCCCGTGCTCGGCGGCGCTCGCGTCGTCGTACCCGACGGATTTGATGATGTTGGTCTGACCGCGCACGGCGTCGAGCGTCGCCTGGGCGCGCTGGTCGCCGAGGGCGACGCCGACCGGTAGGTCGCGGGGTGTGGGCTGGTGCAGTGCGCCGACGTAGGCCGCGATGAACGCGGTGGCGAGCACCAGCGTGCCGAGAAGCAACCCGATGCTGCGCGGCGCCCAGTCCCGGTCTCGGCCCTGCGATGCGGTGTCCACGTTGTGAGCCTATGGCCGGTTTTGTGATCGGCAGGGCGGAAATCGGTTGGCCGGACCGTTAGCGTTCGATCATGGTGTCGCTGAAATACCCGCCCAAACCCCGGCCTGGCGACCGGGTCGCGGTCGTCTCACCCTCCGCCGGCCTGCCAGCCGTCTTCCCCCACGTGTACGAGTTGGGGCTGCGCCGGCTGCGCGAGGAGTTCGGCCTGGAGCCGGTGGAGTATCCGACCACCCGGATCCTGGGGGCCGACCCGCGCGACCGGGCCCGCGACCTGACCGCAGCCTTCGCCGACCCGAGCATCACCGCGGTGCTCGCCACTGTCGGCGGCGACGACCTGATCACGGTCACCCCGCACCTCGACAATGACGTGCTGCGGGCCAACCCCAAGCCCTACTTCGGCTACTCCGACAACACCAACGTGCTCAACCACCTCTACCGGCTGGGCATCGTCGCCTACCACGGTGGGTCGGTGCTGGTGCATCTCGGCCGGCCCGGCTCGCCGCACCCGCTGACCTTCGCCTCGCTGCGCGCGGCCCTGTTCACCACCGACTGGTACGAGTTGACGCCCGCCCATGACTGGGGGGACCGGCCGAACCCGTGGACCGAGCCGGAGACGCTGGCCCACGAGCCGGAGATGCTGCCCGGCGCGGGTTGGCGCTGGCAGGGCCCGCAGCGGGAGGTGCGGGGGCGCACCTGGGGCGGCAACCTGGAGATCCTGCACTGGTTGCTGGCCACCGACCGAGTGCCCACCGCCGCCGAGCTGGACGGGTCAGTGCTTCTCGTCGAAACCTCCCAGGAAATGCCCGGCGCACAGGAGGTGTTCCGGATCGTGCGGAACATGGGAGAGCGGGGCCTGCTCGCCGCCTTCCCGGCCATCGTCGTCGGTCGCCCCAAGGCCTGGGACTTCAACAAGCCCCTGTCGGTGCCGGAACGGCAGGCGTGGGGCGACGCCCAGCGGGAGGCGATCACCCGCGCGCTCGCGCCGTACAACCCGGACGCGGTGGTGGTCTTCGACGTCGACCTCGGTCACACCGACCCGCAGTTGATCATCCCGTACGGCGGGGAGATCCGGGTGGACGCCGTGGCGCGCAGGATCTCGGTGCGCTACTGACCGGCCGGCCGCGCGTTGCCGCCGCCGCGGGTGGCGTCAGCGCCGCGGGTGGCGTCAGGGGTTGACGACGGCGAAGGCCCGGACCGGGAAGGTGCCCATGCCGGCCACCCTCGGTGGGGCCGCGGTGAACCGGAACCCCGTCGGGGGCAGCGCGTCCAGGCCGGTCAGGTGCTCCACGATCGGGATGCCGGCGGCGAGCAGCGCGCTGTGCGCGGGGCGCTGACCTCCGGCCGCCGGGCTCATGTCGTCGATGTTGATCGAGTCGATGCCGACCAGGGTCGCGCCCGCGTCAACCAGCGCCTGGGCTGCGTCCCCGGTCAGGTACGGCGCCTCCGGCGCGCCGTACCGCTCGGTGCCGAAGTGCGCATCCCACCCGGTGTGCAGCAGGACCGCGCGCCCGGCCACCTCGTACGGGGCCAGCATCAACCGGTCCACGGCCCGAACGCCGGCCGGCACCCGGACCACCACCCCGGGCAGGTCGGCGAGGCTGTCCAGCGACACCCCGGTCAGGTCGTCGCCGCCCGCCCAGCGATGGGCGGGAGTGTCCACGTACGTGCCGGTGTTGGCGATCAGGTCGATCCGCGCCACGTGGAACTCGGTGCCCGGCGCGTACCGCTCGCGGGATGCCGCGAACGTCAGCCAGTCGGTGATCCGCGGCCCCGGCCAGCCCGGCAGGGTGATCATCCCGTCGCTGATCACGTGGCTCAGCTCGACCAGCCTGCGGGCGGGCGCCGGCCGGTCAACGGCAACGCCCCGGCCGCCCTTGTGCGGCTCTTCGATGAGCGTCTTCGCGCTGATCCGCACCTCGGCGACCATCAGCAACCCAAGGTGCCGGACGAACAACGCCGCCAGGTCGTCGTCGCTGATCTCCTGACCGGGGATGTCCAGCCGGAACCCCTCGGTGCGCAGCCCGCCGCCGTTGGCGAAGCTCACCTCCGCGTCGAACTGTGCCCGCCACTGCTCATCCACCCCGAAACCCGACCATGTCAGAAGCCCGCCGGTCAAGATCTATCTCCCGTTTCCGACCGCCTCGGGCTGCGGGGTTCGGGTTCCCCCCCCAAGATCCGCACAACATCAGGGAAAGTGCTGCCTCCCGCGCCCCGGAAGCAGCAACTTCCCCGAAGTTGCGTGGATCTTGGGACGACGGGAGGCGTGGACCTGGGTCTAAGGGTGCGCGGGCGGGGTGCCGCGCGCCGCGCGGCGTGGACCTGAGCGGAAGGGGGTGTGTGTCGGTGGACGGGGATAGGCTTGTCGTCGTGCACCCCCCGTCCGGCTGGACGAGGGGCCGCCGTCGTGTGCGTCGATCCCCGGGAAGGATTCCCTTGCTCACCGGTCTGTTCTCCGCCGCCCTGGCCGACCCCGGGCTGACCCGGGCGCGTGACCTGGCGCGCTCCGGTGCCGCCCAGGTCGACGGCCTCGACATCACCGCCCCTGCGGCGTTGCGCCCGTTCGCGGTCGCCGCGGTCGCGGCCGACCCCGACGGCACCGGGGGTGGGGCCGGGCGACCCGTGCTCGCGGTGACCGCCACCAGCCGGGAGGCCGACGACCTGGCCGCCGCGCTGGGTGGGTTGCTGCCAGCGGAGCAGGTGGTGGTCTTCCCCTCCTGGGAGACGCTGCCGCATGAGCGACTGTCGCCACGCTCGGACACGGTGGGCCGACGGCTGGCCGTGCTGCGCCGGTTGGTGCACCCGGAGGCTGCCGACGCGCACGGGAGCACCGGGCCTCTGCGGGTGGTCGTGGCTCCGGTCCGTTCTCTGCTCCAACCGCAGCTCAAGGGGCTCGGCGATCTGGAGCCGGTGCAGCTCGCCGCCGGTGAGGAGGCCGACCTGGAGGAGGTCGCCCGCCGGCTGATCGACATGGCGTACGCCCGGGTCGACCTGGTCACCAAGCGCGGCGAGTTCGCCGTGCGTGGCGGCATCCTGGACGTCTTCCCGCCCACCGACGAGCACCCGTCCCGGGTCGAGTTCTGGGGCGACGAGGTGGAGGAGATCCGCACCTTCGCCGTCGCCGACCAGCGGACCATCGAGCAGGTTCCGCTGCTGTGGGCACCGCCCTGCCGGGAGTTGCTGCTGACCCCGGAGGTCCGTGACCGGGCCGCCGCGCTGGCCGAGCAGCACCCCGAGTTGGCGGAGATCCTCGACAAGCTGGCCGAAGGCATCCCGGTGGAGGGGATGGAGTCGCTGGCGCCGGTGCTGGTCGGTCCCGACTCGCTGGAGCTGCTGCTGGACGCGATGCCGTCCGGCACCCACGTGCTGCTCTGCGACCCGGAGCGCATCCGCACCCGGGCGCACGACCTGGTGCGTACCTCGGAGGAGTTTCTCCAGGCCAGCTGGGCCGCCGCTGCGGTCGGCGGCCAGGCCCCGGTGGACGTCGGCGCCGCCGCCTTCCGCACTCTCGGCGAGGTGCGCGCCACAGCCGGCAAACTCGGCCAGCCGTGGTGGACGCTGTCCCCGTTCGGGCTTGTCGAGGGGGAGACGGCGACCGAGACGCGGCAGCCCTGGGAGGACGCGCCGGAGCAGGCCGCGGTCACCCCGGACGACGCCATCGCTGTGACCCTCGCCGCCCAGCCGGCCCCGCTCTACCACGGCGAGACCAGCCGGGTGGTCGACGACCTCAAGCGCTGGGCCGGCGAGGGCTGGTCGATCGCGCTGGTCTTCGAGGGCCACGGCCCCGCCCAACGGGCGGTGGAGGTGCTGCGCGACGCCGGGCTGGGCGCCCGGTTGACCGAGGAGGTGCCGACCGCGCCGGTCGCCGGTGAGCTGGTGGTCACCTGCGGTGCGCTGAGCAGCGGGTTCGTCGACGAGGCGTCCCGTTTCGTGCTGTTGACCGGCAACGACGTGACCGGCGGTCGGGGCACCTCGACGCGGGACATGCGCAAGATGCCGAGCCGGCGGCGCAACACCATCGACCCGCTGGAGCTGAAGGCCGGCGACCACGTCGTGCACGAGCAGCACGGCATCGGCCGCTACGTCGAGCTGGTGCAGCGCACCGTCAACGGGGCCAGCCGCGAATACCTGGTGATCGAGTACGCGGCCAGCAAGCGTGGTCAGCCCGGCGACCGCCTGTTCGTCCCCACGGACCAGCTCGACCAGCTCTCCCGTTACGTGGGCGGCGAGCAGCCGACGTTGCACAAGATGGGCGGCTCGGACTGGCAGAAGTCCAAGGCCCGGGCCCGTAAGGCGGTGCGGGAGATCGCCGCGCAGCTCATCCAGCTCTACGCAGCCCGCAAGGCGTCCAAGGGCCACTCGTTCGGCCCGGACACCCCCTGGCAGCGGGAGTTGGAGGACGCCTTCCCCTGGCAGGAGACGCCGGACCAGCTCGCCGCGATCGACGAGGTCAAGCGGGACATGGAGCAGACCGTCCCGATGGACCGGTTGATCTGCGGCGACGTCGGCTACGGCAAGACCGAGATCGCGGTCCGGGCGGCGTTCAAGGCCGTGCAGGACGGCAAGCAGGTGGCGGTGCTGGTGCCGACCACGCTGCTGGTGCAGCAGCACTACAACACGTTCGCCGAGCGGATGAGCCAGTTCCCGGTGGAGATCCGGCAGCTGTCGAGGTTCCAGACCCCGAAGGAGACCGAGCGGACGCTGGAGATGGTCGCCGACGGCACCGTCGACATCGTCATCGGCACCCACCGGCTGCTCCAGACCGCGACCCGGTTCAAGCAGTTGGGCCTGGTGGTCGTCGACGAGGAGCAGCGCTTCGGTGTCGAGCACAAGGAGCACCTGAAGACGCTGCGCGCGTCGGTCGACGTGCTGAGCATGTCGGCCACCCCGATCCCGCGCACCCTGGAGATGGCGATCACCGGCATCCGGGAGATGTCCACCATCGCCACCCCACCGGAGGAGCGGCACCCGGTGCTCACCTTCGTCGGCGCGCAGGACGACCGGCAGGTGGCGGCGTCCATCCACCGCGAGCTGCTCCGCGACGGGCAGGTCTTCTACCTGCACAACCGGGTCGAGTCGATCGACCGGGCGGCGCGACGACTGCGGGAGCTGGTGCCCGAGGCGCGGGTCGCGGTGGCGCACGGCCAGATGGGTGAGGACGCTCTGGAGAAGGTCATGGTCGGCTTCTGGGAGAAGGAGTTCGACGTCCTGGTCTGCACCACGATCGTGGAGTCGGGCATCGACATCCCCAACGCCAACACGCTGATCGTGGAGCGGGCCGACCTGCTCGGCCTGGCCCAGCTGCACCAGATTCGTGGCCGGGTCGGCCGGGGCCGGGAGCGGGCGTACGCCTACTTCCTCTACCCACCGGAGAAGCCGCTCACCGAGCACGCCCACGAGCGGCTGGCGACCATCGCGCAGCACACCGAGTTGGGCGCCGGCATGTACGTGGCGATGAAGGACCTGGAGATCCGGGGTGCCGGCAACCTGCTCGGCGGTGAGCAGTCCGGGCACATCGAGGGTGTCGGCTTCGACCTGTACGTGCGGATGGTCGGCGAGGCGGTCTCCGCGTTCAAGGGTGAGCGGTCGGAGGACGAGCCCGACGTCAAGATCGACCTGCCGATCGACGCGCACCTGCCGCACGACTACGTGAGCGTGGAGCGGCTGCGCCTGGAGATGTACCGCAAGCTCGCCGAGGCGCGGGACGAGGAGCGGCTGACCGAGGTGGTCGCCGAGATGACCGACCGGTACGGCGAGCCGCCGGCGCCGGTGCAGAACCTGGTGGAGGTGGCCCGGTTCCGCCTGCTGGCCCGCCGGTACGGCCTCACCGACGTGTCGATGCAGGGCAAGCACGTGCGGTTCGGCCCGTTGCCGTTGCCGGATTCGAAGCAGATGCGGCTCAAGCGCTACCACCCGGACGCCGTCTACAAGCAGGCCACCGACCAGGTCAGCGTGCCTCGGCCGAGCACCCGTCGGATCGGCGGGGAGCCGCTGCGTGACCAGGCGCTGTTGCAGTGGTGCGCGCAGTTGCTCTCCGATGTGCTCGGTGCCCCCGCTCCGCTCGCCGTCGCGGCCGGGTCAGGTGCGGCCGGGTGACGCGCCGCGGTGAACTGGAAGCTCGGTGAGGTGGGGGCCGTCACAGCACGGGAGAGGGCATGAGAGAGTGACGGGCATGCGTGCTCGCCGTGTGATCGCCGCCGCCAGCGTCGCGGCCCTGGGTGTCCTCTCCCTCGCTGCCTGCGGTAAGTCCGCACCGGGGGTCGCCGCGTACGTCGGTGACACCACCTATTCGGTGCAACGGGTCGACGAGATCCACGCCGAGGCCCAGGCGAAGTACGAGACGACCGCCCGGGCGGCGTTCCAGCAGCAGAACGGGCCGTCCGCGTCTCCCTCGCCGGAGATGCTCCGGATCGACGCGACCCCACAGGACATGCTCAACCTGCTCGTCGGCATCGACCTGGCCAAGCGGATCGTCGCGGAGAAGAAGATCCCGGTCCAGGACCAGCTCAAAGCCGACGAGTTGGGCAAGAGTTTCGGAGCTCCTGGCTCCGAGTACGCGAAGCTCGCCGCTGACTGGTACAACCTCTTCCTCGCCCTCCAGGCGGGTCTGCCGCCGGCCGAGCTGACCGACGAGCTGCGGTCGGTCGTCTACGCCAAGATGGTGGAGGGCGAGGTGGCCCCGGCCGGCTGGACGGTCGAGCAGCAGCGTTCGGCGTTCGCCGATCCGGCCATCGCCCCGCAGGTGGCCGCGGTGGTGGCCCTCAGCGCGGCGTTCGAGGCAGAGGTGGAGCGGGAGGACGTCTCGCTCAACCCGCGCTACTCCGCGCTGGAGATTCCGGCCCTGCTCCAGGTGCCGAACGGGGGCTTCGGCAGGTACAGCCTTCCCTACCTGGAAAAGTCGGGCGCCGTCACCGACATCTCCACCCCGGATCCGCTTCCGTCGGGCGCCAACCCGAGCGACGACGCAACGGCCCCGAGCGACGCGGCCACGCCCCCGAGCGACGAGGGCACGGCCAGCTGAGCATGTCGGCACGGATCGTCCTCCTGGTCACCTCACCCCGGTTGCCCGCCGGCCTGCTGACCTCCGCGGCCTGGGATGTCGTACGCCAGCACCCGGTGTTGACCGGCGCGGAGACCGAGCTGGTCACGGCCGTGCGCCAGGCGGGCGCCGAGGTCACAGTGGTGGACGGGCCGGCGACGCAGCCGTTGCTGGATGCGGTGGCGACGCACGGCACTGTGGTGTGGTTGGCCGGTCCGGCGGGCGACGAGGCGCTGGCCCGTGAGTTGGGTCTGCGGTTGGCCCGGCAGCCGGGGTTGGCCGAGATGGAGCTGATGTACGGCTCGTGGGATCCGCCGGGCGCCCGACTGCTCGACGCGGTGGCCGTGATGGACCGGCTGGCCTCCCCGGGCGGCGACCCGTGGAAACGCGCGCAGACGCACCGCAGCCTCGCCGGTTATCTGCTGGAGGAGAGCTACGAGGCGTACGACGCGATCAGCGCCGACGACACCGACGCGCTCCGCGAGGAGTTGGGTGACGTCCTGTTGCAGGTGGTGCTGCACGCGCGGCTCGCCGAGGAGTTGCCCGAGGACGAGCGGTGGACCATCGACGACGTGGCCGGTGGCCTGGTCGACAAGATGATCCGGCGCAATCCGCACGTCTTCGCGGGTGCCGAGGCGGGCACTCTGGAGGACATCACCGAGAACTGGGAGCGGATCAAGCGCGCTGAGAAGGCACGCGACTCGGTGCTGGACGGCGTGGCCCTGAGCCAGCCCGCCCTGGCCCTGGCCGCGCAGATCCTGAAGCGCGCCGCCCGTAGGGGCATCGAGGTCCCACCGCCGTTGGCCGCCACCCAGGTGGATGCCGAAGCAAGGTTGGGCGCGAGCCTCCTGGCCACGGTAGCGGCGGCCCGCGAGGCGGGCATCGACCCGGAGGCGGCCCTGCGCCGCGCCACTCTGGCCTACGCGGAGGCCATCCGAACCGCCGAAAGCCCACCCGCCTAAACCCCCACCCCCGAGCCCCCCACCCCCGAGCCCTCAGACCCCCGTTGATCATGAAGTTGTTGCCACGACACGCCGAGGTCGAAGGCAATAACTTCATGATCGACGTAACAGGTGGCAGTGGGTGGGCCGGTCGGTAGGGTGGGCCGGGTGGAGGCGTTTGGGGTACTAGCTGAGCGGGTTGTCGAGGCACTGCTGGAGTCACGGCCGGGGGTTGCCACCGCTGCCGGGGACCACCGGTTCGACGACCGGCTGCCGGACCTGTCCGTCGACGCGCTGGCCGCCGACCGGGCGATGCTCTCCGACGCGGCCAACGCCCTGTCCGAACTGGACCCGGACTCGCTCGACGTGGAAGAGCAGGTCGACCACGCGCTGCTCAGCTCATTCGTGGACCGGGAGCTGTTCGAGCTGACCGAGATCCGGTCGCACGAGTGGGATCCGCTGCGCCACAACCCCGGCGCGCTCCTGCACCCGCTGCTGGCCCGCCCGTACGCCCCGGCGGAGGTGCGGCTGACCCAGCTGGCCGGCCGGCTCGCCGCCGTACCGGACGCCCTCGCCACCGCCCGCGCGACGCTGCGGGACATGCCGCGGATCCACGCGGAGACGGCGGTAGGCCAGTTCGCCGGCACGGCCGCGCTGATCCGCGACGAGCTGCCGCCGCTGCTCGCCCAGGCCCCGAGCGCCCTCGACCGGGTCGAGCCGGCGGCCACCGCGGCGATCGCCGCGCTGGAGGAGTTCGTCGCGTGGCTGCGCGCCGGCCTGGCCGCCGACGCCGGCCCGGGGCGGGACCCGCGGCTGGGCCGCCGCCGCTGGGAGGCCCGGCTCTGGCACACCCTCGACACCGAGCTGGGCGCCGCCGAGATCCAGCGCCGCGCCTGGGCCAACCTGGACCGGGTCACCGCGGAGATCCGCGAGGCGGCCGTCGAGCTGGTCGGCGGCCCGGCCGGCGACGCGGCCGTCCGCCGCGCGCTGGACGTGCTCGCCGCCGAACACCCGGACGACGCGACGATCGTCGACCTGGCGGGGGTGACCCTGGACGAGGCGACCGACTTCGTCCGCGCGCACGACCTGGTCACCCTGGTCGACGACCGGTGCGTGATCCAGGAGATGCCGGAGTTCGCCCGGGGTGTCGCGGTGGCCTACTGCGACGCGCCCGGCCCGTTGGAGACGGCGGCGGTGCCCACCTTCTACTGCATCGCGCCCACCCCCTCGGACTGGCCGGCGCAGCGGGTGGAGTCGTTCTACCGCGAGTACAACGACCACATGATCCGCAACCTGACCGTGCACGAGGCGATGCCGGGGCACTTCCTCCAGCTCGCCCACGCCCGCCGCTACGTCGGTGGCACCCGGGTCCGGGCGCTGGCCGAGTCCGGCCCGTTCATCGAGGGCTGGGCGGTCTACACCGAGGAGCTGATGACCGGCCTCGGCTACGGCGGTCTGCCGGTGCGGTTGCAGCAGCTCAAGATGCAGCTCCGGATGACCATCAACGCCCTGCTCGACCAGTTGGTGCACGCCGACGACCTGCCCGAGGCCGAGGCGATGGCGTTGATGACCGGGCGCGGCTTCCAGGAGGAGGGCGAGGCGGCCGGCAAGTGGCGCCGGTCGTTGCTCACCTCCACCCAGCTCTCCACCTACTTCGTCGGGTACAGCGAGATGGCCGAGATCGCCGCCGCCCGCCCGGACGGCGTGTCGGTGCGCGACTGGCACGACGCGATGCTCGCCCACGACTGCCCGCCCCCGCGCCACCTGCGCACCCTGCTCGGGGTCTGAGCAACACCGGCCCCCGCACCGGTCACCGCGTCCCGCCTCAAGATCGGCGCAACTTCTCGGATGTTGCTGCCTCCAGCGCTCCGCAGGCAGCAACTTCCCCGAACTTGTGCGGATCTTGAGAGCTGCGCACCGCGGTCACGATCCGCCTGGGCGGCGGTCCACGACGCCGGCGCCGGCCGGTGGGTCGAACGCGTCCTTGTCCACGGTCTCGGAGTAGCGGCTCAGCGCCAGTTCCATCGGCTTGCCGTCGACCGGTCCGGTGAAGCTGCCCAGCACGCCCTCGGTGGTCACGCAGGCGGTGAAGTCGCCGGACGAGCCCTGCACCTCGACGCAGGCGGCGTGGTGCCCGGCGACGGTGGTGTCGCTCTGCTTGATGACCGCCTGCGGGTCGAGCGCGGCGGAGGTCAGCAGCCCGATCACCACCGGCGGCGTGACCAGACCCTGCTGGTTGGCCTCACCGAAGAGGGTCACTGTGGGTTTGCCACCCGGGGTGGGCGGGGCGACGAGCGTGCACTGCGGGCGGGTGCCGGTCGTCGTACACCGGGTGACGGCCTCGGGGGTGACGGTGAGTCGCCCTCCGGGGTAGGTGTACGCGGAGCGGGCCGGGTCCTGCGCCTGCACGATCGCGGCGCTCTGGCCGCCGGGCAACTGGTAGTCGGCCGAGTAGGTCAACTCCAGCGCGCGGTCGAGGCGGGCGGCGAGGTCGTTGACGAGTTCCGAGCGACTCATGGCGACTCCGGCGTCCTCGAATGTCTGACAGCCGGTGACCGTGAGCGACGCGATGACCGACACGGCGAGCATGCGGAGGGTGGTCGAGGCGGCGGGCATGGCGACCAGCCTGGTGGATCCGGTCCGCGCAGCGCAAACCCGTTGCCGGTTGACGCCCGGAAATCCGGGAATGTCCGTCAGTGCGGGCCGACTCGGGTGCGCGGGCGACGCCGTGCCCGTTCGCGCCGCCCGATACGCTGCGTTCAACACCTGCCTCAGCCGCACCGTCGCGGCCCACCCACGGACCGGATCACAACAACGAGGAGCGACTCAGTGGCAACCATCGAGGGAATCGTCGCCCGGGAGATTCTCGACTCGCGGGGCAACCCGACGGTCGAGGTCGAGGTCGGCCTGGACGACGGCACGGTGGCCCGCGCGGCCGTGCCCTCCGGCGCCTCCACCGGCGCCTTCGAGGCGATCGAGCTGCGCGACGGTGACGCCGACCGCTACCAGGGCAAGGGCGTGGAGAAGGCGGTCTCCAACGTCGAGGACAAGATCGTCGACCAGATCATCGGGTACGAGGCCAGCGAGCAGCGGCTCATCGACCAGAAGATGCTCGACATCGACGGCACCGACAGCAAGTCGGAGCTGGGCGCGAACGCCATCCTCGGGGTTTCCCTCGCGGTGGCGAAGGCCGCTGCCGGCAGCGCCGAGCTGAGCCTCTTCCGTTACCTGGGCGGCCCGAACGCGCACCTCCTGCCGGTGCCGATGATGAACATCCTCAACGGTGGCGCGCACGCCGACTCGAACGTCGACATCCAGGAATTCATGGTCGCCCCGATCGGCGCCCCCACCTTCCGTGAGGCGCTGCGCTCCGGCGCGGAGGTCTACCACGCCCTCAAGTCGGTGCTGAAGAAGAAGGGCCTGTCCACCGGGCTCGGCGACGAGGGCGGCTTCGCCCCGAACCTGCCGACCAACGCGGCGGCCCTGGACCTGATCGCCGAGGCGGTCGAGAAGGCCGGTTACCGGCTGGGCACCGACATCGTGTTCGCGCTCGACGTGGCAGCCACGGAGTTCTTCGACAACGGCACCTACACCTTCGAGGGTTCCGCGAAGTCCGCCGAGGAGATGAGCAACTACTACACCAAGCTGGCCGGTGACTACCCGATCGTGTCGATCGAGGACCCGCTGGCCGAGGACGACTGGAGCGGCTGGCAGACGCTGACCGCCTCGCTCGGCGACCGGGTGCAGATCGTCGGCGACGACCTGTTCGTGACCAACCCGCAGCGCATCGCGCGCGGCATCGCGGAGAAGTCGGCGAACGCGGTCCTGGTCAAGGTCAACCAGATCGGCTCGCTGACCGAGACGCTGGACGCGGTGGACCTGGCCCACCGGGCCGGCTTCAAGTGCATGATGAGCCACCGTTCCGGCGAGACCGAGGACACCACCATCGCCGACCTGGCGGTTGCCACCGGCTGCGGCCAGATCAAGACCGGCGCGCCGGCCCGCTCGGACCGCGTCGCGAAGTACAACCAGCTGCTCCGGATCGAGGAGGAGCTGGCCGACGCGGCGCGCTACGCCGGCGCCGGCGCGTTCCCGCGCTACCGTTCGGCCTGAGACGCGCGAAGCCTCGGGGGAGGGGTGTGACGATGCAGCAGCGCCGCACACCGGGTGGTCAGCGTCCCGCCCGCCGACCGGGTCAGTCCGGTCGGCCGGGTGGTGGCCGCGCCACGCGGGGATCGGTCCGGGAGGCCGGCGTACGCGCCGACCCCCGCGCCGCTGGTCGGGCGCCGGGTGCTGCCCGGGGCGCCGAGGGCGTTCGCTCGGCGAATCGTCCGGCCGCCGCTCGGCGTACCGCCGCCGGCGCAGGCGTGAAGCGGCTCGCCGCGCCCCACCCCCGTCGCTTCACCGGCCGGGCCACAGTGCTGTTCGCGGTCCTGATCGCGCTCGCGCTGGCCTACACGTACCCGGTCCGGGTCTACCTGGACCAGCAGGCCGACATTGAGCGGATTGAGGCGGCCCAGGCGGTGCAGGCGGCGGAGATCGCCAAACTCGAGGCCGAGGCTGCCAACTGGAACGACCCGGCGTACATCAAGACGCAGGCTCGGGAGCGGTTCTTCATGGGCGAGCCGGGCGAGAAGATGATGGTGGTGCTGCACGACCCGGAGGGCGCCGCCCGGGACGCCGGGAAGTCGGCCGGTTCGGGCGCCCCGGCGGGGCCGTCGACCTGGTACGACACGCTCTGGTCGAGCGTGCAGGCAGCCGACAGCCAGCAGCCGGGCAAGTGATCCACCGATCGACGCACCAGGAGAGACCGTGACTGTCGTACCACCGTCGGAGCCGGCGGCGGATTCCGTACCTCTGCCGCAGCGGGAGCCGGCCACGGAGGCCGACCTGGCCGCGGTGGCCGCGCAGCTCGGCCGGACGCCCCGGGGCACCCGGGCGGTCGCCCACCGATGCCCGTGCGGCCTCCCGGACGTGGTGGAGACGACCCCCCGCCTCGCCGACGGCACCCCGTTTCCGACGCTCTTCTACCTGACCTGCCCCCGGGCCACCGCGGCGTGCAGCCGGCTGGAGTCGGCGGGGCTGATGAAGGAGATGGCGGACCGGCTGACGACGGACCCAGAGCTGGCCGCGCACTACCGTGCCGCGCACGAGGACTACCTCGCCCGCCGGGAGGCGGTCGGTGAGGTGCCGGAGATCGCCGGAATCTCGGCCGGCGGGATGCCGGGCCGGGTGAAGTGCCTGCACGTGCACCTGGGGCACGCCCTGGGCGCCGGCCCGGGCGTGAACCCGTTCGGCGACGAGACGTTGGCGCTGGTCGAGCCGTGGTGGTCGGCCGGTCCGTGCGTGGACGTCCCGGCGGGCGAATGAACGCGCCGGCCGAGTCCTCGGCGTCCGAGAGTCAGATCGTGGTGCGGCGGGCCCGCACCGGGGACGTACGGGGCATCCGGCGGCTGGTGGACACCTACACCGACGACCGTCGGCTGCTGAGCAAGGCCACCGTCACCCTCTATGAGGACGTGCAGGAGTTCCGGGTGGCGGTCCGCGCCGACGACGGCGTCGTGGTGGGCTGCGGCGCGCTGCACGTGATGTGGGAGGACCTGGCCGAGATCCGCACGGTCGCTGTGGACCCGTCCTGCCGGGGCCAGCGGATCGGGCACCGGCTGGTGGGGGAGCTGATCGACGCGGCCCGGGAGCTGGGCGTGGCCCGGATCTTCGCGCTCACCTTCGAGACGCGGTTCTTCGGCGCGTTCGGCTTCCAGGAGATCGACGGCGCACCGGTGCCCCGCCAGGTGTACGAGCAGTTGCTGCGCTCGTACGACGAGGGTGTCGCGCAGTTCCTGGACCTGGAGCGGGTCAAGCCGAACACGCTGGGCAACACCCGGATGCTGCTGCGCCTGTAGGTCAGGCCTTACGGGGGTGCGTCGCGAAGAACTCCCACATCAGGTCGGTGGCCGACAGCCCGGCGGAGGACGCGGCGAGCTGACCGGCTGTCGCCCCCGGCCAACTGTGGCCCATCTCGGGCAGGGTCCAGACGCTGACCTCGCTGCCGTCCGCGCAGCTCGCCACCGTGTGCGTCACACCCGGCACCCCGGCCGCCTTCGGGCTCGGCCGGCAGGAGAGCCGCTGCTGCCAGGTCTGCATGCCGGTCTGGAAGGTCGACGCGTACCGGTCCTGGCCGCCGATGAAGGTGATCACGGAGACGGGGCTCTTCGGCACGTAGCTGTCGGCCGTGGTCAGCTTCCCGCTGTAACCGCCGCTGACCACCCCGATCGCGGCGTACGTGCCGGTGCTCTCCACCGCCGCCCGGAAGCTCATGTCGCCGCCGTTGGAGATGCCGGTGAGGAAGACCTGGTTGGGGTCCGCGTGCCAGGTCTGCACCAGGTGACCGGTGAGAGCGCTGAGGAACCCGACGTCGTCCTGGCTGCCGCAGCAGACCAGCGCGTTGAAGCCTCCGCCCACGCCGTCGGGGTACGCGACCAGCACGTTGTCCTTGTCAGCCTTGGCCTCCAGGCCCGCCAGCTCCCTCATCGCAGAGCCGGTCCCGGGATAGAAGTGCAGCGCGATGACCAGCGCGGACGGCCTGCCCGGGTCGTAGCCGGGCGGTGCGTGCAGCAGGTAGGTGCGCTCGACTCCGTTGTGCGTCAGGGTGAGCTCGTGGTCGCCCGCCGCCGGGCGTTCGTTCGACGCGGAGGGAGCGGCGGTCGGGGCCGACGAGGGTTGCCCCCGCTCACCACAAGCCGCGGCCACGACCATGAGGCAGAGCCCCGTCAACACTGCCACCGTCCGCCGCACGCCGGCCACCCCCCGTCGACCCCGCCGTCCACCCTGGAGGGCGTCGGATTGTGGATCAACCCTTTCGGTCCTGGGCGAAGGACGGCAGGCTGTTTCCCATGCTTCGCCTCCATCTCGGGCCGGCGGATCTCTGCCGGGTGCGGTTCGGTGCCCGGCTGCACCCGGTTGGCACCGCGCTGCTGGCCGGCCAGTGGCTGCGGGATCCGACAGTGGCGGCGATGGCGCCGATGCTGGCCGAGCGGGCGGCAGCGCTGGAGAGCACAGGAGCCGCCCAGGCCGCCACCGCGGTTCTGCGGCACCTGCTGCCGGCACGGGGGCGCCTGCCGGACTTCGTCACCCCCTTCGCCGGTGTGGAGTCGGTCGCCGCCGGTCTGGAGGCGATTCAGGCGACCCCGGCACGACGGGTACGCGCCGAGGTCGGCGCGGCGTACGCGGACGTGGCCGCCACCCCGCTGCGGCGGCGGTTCGCCGCAGCCGACCCGGAGATGCTCGACCTGTTCGGCGGGGCCGTCCGCACCTGGTTCGACGCCGTCCTCGCGCCGCACTGGCCCGATCTGGTGTCCGCGTACCGCCAGCAGGTGACCTGCGCCAGTCAACGGCTGGCGCAGCACGGCCTTGCCAGCCTCTTCGCGGGCCTGCACCCGGCCATCCGGTGGCGGGAGCCGGTGCTGGAGGTGCGGACGTGGTGGGACGGCGAACTGCCCGGCACCGGCCACGGGCTCATCCTGCTGCCCTCCCCGCTGGCCGGCCCCCGGCCCCGGGTGCTGGTCGAGCCGGATCGCCCGATCCTGCTCGTCTACCCGGCGCTGATGCCTCCGCGCGCGGCCACCGCCGAGGGCGATCCCCTCGGCCGGTTGCTCGGCGCCACCCGGGCGCTGGTCCTGCGCCAACTCGCGGCCGACGGCGGGATGACCACCACGGTGCTGTCCCGGGCCGTCGGGATCAGCCTCTCCTCGGCCTCGGAGCACGCCACCGCGCTGCGGGCCACCGGCCTGGTGGCCAGCGAGCGGGAGGGCGGGTCCGTGCGACACCACCTGACGGCGCTCGGCGCGAACCTGCTGCGAGGGCTGCCGGGCGACTCGTCCGAGGCGGGTCCGTCGGCCGCCCAGGCAGCCGGGTGGCCGCCCGCCCTGCCGTAAGGTTGCTGCCGTGACGACGCGAGTGGCGGCCATCGACTGCGGGACCAACTCGATCCGACTGCTGGTCGCCGACCTGCCCGGGGAGTCGGCCGGGCCGCAGGCGCCGCTGGTCGACCTGACCCGCCGGATGGAGATCGTCCGGCTCGGCCAGGGTGTGGACCGCACCGGTCGGCTGGCACCGGAGGCGATCGAACGGACCCGGGTGGCGCTCGCGTCGTACGCCGCCGACATCGAGAAGTTTGGCGCCGAGCGGGTCCGCATGTGTGCCACCTCCGCCTCCCGCGACGCCGCCAACGCCGCCGACTTCACCGAGATGGTGCAGCGCACCCTCGGCGTCGCGCCCGAGGTGGTCACCGGCGACGAGGAGGCCCGACTGTCGTTCACCGGCGCGGTGCGCGGGCTCCCGGCCGACGCGAAGGCGCCGTTCCTGGTCGTCGACATCGGCGGAGGCTCCACCGAGTTCGTGGTCGGTGACCGGGCCGCCGGCGTGCGCGCGGCCATCTCGGTGGACATCGGCTGCGTCCGGATGACCGAGCGGCACCTGCCCGGTGACCCGCCGACGTCCGAGCAGGTCGCCGCCGCGCAGGCCGACATCGCGGCCGCCGTCGACCGGGCGCTCGCCGTGGTGCCCGGACGCGAGGCGGCAACCCTGGTCGGTCTCGCCGGGTCGGTCACCACAGTGGTCGCCCTCGCGCAGGGCCTGCGGGAGTACGACCCGGAGCGCATCCACCACGCCCGGGTGTCGTACGAGGCGGTCGCCCAGGTGACCGCGGACCTGCTGAGTCAGACCCGTGAGCAGCGGTTGGCGAACCCGGTGATGCACCCGGGCCGGGCCGACGTGATCGGCGCCGGCGCGCTGGTGCTTCGCGTGATCATGGAGCGGGCCGGGATGCCGTCGGTGGTCGCCTCCGAGCACGACATCCTCGACGGCATCGCCTGGAGCCTGGCCATTTGATCGACTCGGTTCCCTGAAAGTCGCGGTGTCCCAGCAGGGCGGATACCCCGATTTCCAGGAAGTCCAGTCGATCAAGGTTTCGGTAGGGCCGCGCCCCCTCGCCTGCGTGTCGGGGCGGAATCGTTGACGCTACTGCGCATTGCGCACTAGTGTGCAATGCGTGGACACCACACAGTTGCTGAAGGGCGTGCTTGATCTGGCCGTCCTGGCCGTGCTCCGAGAGGAGGACGGCTACGGTTACGACATTCTGCGCCGGTTGCGCGAGGCCGGCCTGGAGGAGGTCGGCGACGCCTCGGTCTACGGGACGCTGCGCCGCCTCTTCGCCGCCGGCCTGCTCACCACGTACGTCGTGCCGAGCGAATCCGGGCCGCACCGCAAGTACTACTCACTCAACGCCGCGGGGCGTGACCAGTTGACCCGCTCCGGCAAGCTCTGGCGCTCGTTCGCCACCACCATGGACAGTCTGCTCGACGATCGGGGGATGGCGGCATGACCGTCACGGAGCAGGAGATCACCGACTACGTGGCGCGGGTCCGGGCCGCTCTGGCCGACCTGCCAAGCACCCAACGCGACGAGCTGACCGAGGATCTCGCCGACCACCTCACCGAGGTCGCGGCCGAGGCCGAGGGCACTCTCGTCGAGCGGCTGGGCGAGCCCGAGACGTACGCTGCCGAGCTGCGCGCCGCGGCCGGCGCCGCCGCCGGGGGAGGTGGGCGGAATCTCGACCAGCGGGTCGCCGCCGCGCTGGTCGGGGTCCGCAGCCGCCTGCGCACTGTCGACACCCGACTGGGCCCACCCCTGGGGTACGACACGGCGAGCGACTTCCTCCGGTTGTTGCGCCCGGGCTGGTGGGTGCTGCGTGGCTACCTGGCGGCGATGCTGGTCACGGTCATCTCCACCGGCGGCAACTATTACAACCTGTTGCCCCGGTTCGGTGGAGAGCTGCTCGCCGGCCTGATCATGCTGGTCGGCTTCGTGCTCGCCTCCATCTGGATTGGCCGCCAGTCCGCCCGGCTGACCCGCTGGCCACGTTCGGCGGTGCAGGTGGGCAGCGCGGTGCTGGTGGTCTTCGCGTTGGCCGCACTGGTCAACACCGAGGACCGGCTCGGCCGTGACTACTACTACGACCAGACCTCGGTCGACAGCCAGTACGGCCAGATCCGGGACGTCTTCGTCTACGACAGCGAGGGCCGGCTGGTGGAGAACGCCCGGCTCTTCGACCAGAACGGCAATCCGATCCGGCTGGGCTACCCGGACTGCGGTGGCCGCATCGACGAGTACGGCAACCCGCTGCTGCGGCCGTACCCGTACTGCCCGGAGCAGGCGCCGTTCGGCCCCCGGGCCCCGGGTGCGCCCCTCGCTCCCACGCCGCCCACCACCACGCCGGACCCGAGCAGCACACCCGGTCCGACCGGAACGCCGACGGCGACCGGGACGCCCACCGGCCAGCCCACGGCCGGCAGCACCGTGACGCCGAGCGACGCACCGACTCCGACTCCGACGAGCTGAGTCGCGGTGTGAACTGGATCATGCTGCTGAAGCTGGGAAATAACTGAACGGACGAGGCGAGCGGGACGGCACCGGAAATCAATGATCGTTACGGTGTCGTCTGCTCATCAACCCCTCGGAAGGACCCCCCGTGCCAGACCAGGTCGCACCGCCCTCCGCGCCCGACGCCGCAGCACCCCAGCCGGCCGTCGAGGCGCCGCAGCCGACGCCGGCCCAGCCGCAGGCGGCCACGTCGGATGCGGCCGAGCCGCTGGCGGCGAAGCCGGGAACGGCCGACCCACAGACCGCCAAGCCGGAGGCGGCGGACCCGCAGGTGGCCAAGCCGGAGGCGGCGGACCCGCAGGCGGCCAAGCCGGAGGCGGCCGACCCACAGGCGGCCACGTCGGACGCGGCCGTGCCGCCCGCGACCTCCACGGCGACGGCCGAGCCGGAGGCGAAGAAGTCCGGTACGAAGAAGGCTCTGGGCATCGTCGGCGCGATCCTCGCGATCGTCGTCGTCGCCGGCCTGAAGTTCGGCCTCGCGTCGGCGATCGGCGGCTACTTCAACAAGGACGAGACCGCCGACGCCAAGGCCGGCGACTGCATCGCCGAGCTGCCGGAGATCACGGGGACCGGGCAGGAGAAGGTCGACGGCGCCAAGGTCGTCGAGTGCACCTCGACCGACGCGGCGTACACCGTGGTTGGTCGGGTGAACGACCAGAGCGAGGCGCAGGCCAAGGCCGGCACCGCCTGCGACTCGTTCTTCCAGAACGACGAAGAGGGCTACATCTTCTCCAGCGTCGAGCCGGGAAAGTCGGGCTACGTGCTCTGTCTGACCAAGAAGGCCTGACCGGCGCGCCAGGCCAGCATCGACGGCGGCGGGAGCAGACCCCGCCGCCGTCGGCGTACCCGCAGTCACCGGCCGGCGAACAGGAGGTGAATGCCACTGTTCCGGCGTCTTCCGGACGGCCGCGTGGCGTGGCAGGCTACCGGCACGTAGGACCACTGGGCGACCAGCCAACGATGACTGACCGCTAGGAGGACGGCCCATGGGCGAAATGGTGAGCTACCGCAGCAACGGGGGCATGAGCGAGGGGTATCTCGCGATACCCGCCAGCGGCATGGCCAGCCCCGCCGTCATCGTCATCCAGGAGTGGTGGGGCCTCGTCCCGCACATCCGGTCGGTGGCGGACCGGTTCGCCGAGGCTGGTTTCGTCGCCCTCGCGCCCGACTTCTACCACGGTGAGACGACCAGCGAGCCGGACGAGGCGCAGCGGCTGCTGATGGCGATGCGGATGGACGAGGCGGCGAAGGACATCGCCGGTGCGGCCGACTATCTCGCGGGGCGTCCGGAGGTGACCGGTAAGGTCGGTGCCGTGGGCTTCTGCGCCGGTGGCAGCCTCGCCCTCTGGTCAGCCACCATCTCCGAGCGGATCGTCGCGACCGCCGGCTTCTATCCCGTGCTGCCGTGGGAGTCGATGCGCCCCGACTGGGCCGACTATGCCGGCAAGGCCGCGGTCATCCACTGCTCCGAAGAGGACGGCACCTCGGCCGCCGAGGGCGTACAGACCGCCCGTCGGGCCATCGAGGAGGCCGGCGGTGACTGCCACCTCTACGACTACCCGGGCACCTCGCACGCCTTCTTCAACGACGACCGGCCGGAGGCGTTCGACCAGCGCGCCGCGTCCAGCGCCTGGGCTCGCACCCTGGAACTCTTCCGGGCCAAGCTTGGCTGAGTCGCGTACCCCCGAGGAGGTGGTCGCCCGCGCAGCCCGGGCGACCGACCTGGCGGACCTCGACGCGGGTGTCAGCGACTGTTTTGCCTGCCCACGGCTGGTCCGGTGGCGGGAGGAGGTGGCCCGCACCCGCCGGGCCGCCTTCCGCGACCAGGAATACTGGGGCCGGCCGGTGCCGGGTTTCGGCACCGCCGATGCGCGGATCGCCATCCTCGGGCTGGCACCCGCCGCGCACGGCGGCAACCGCACCGGCCGGATCTTCACCGGTGACCGGTCCGGCGACGTGCTGTTCGCCGCGCTGCACCGGGCCGGGCTGGCCAACCAGCCGACCAGCGTCGCCGCCGACGACGGGCTCGCCCTGCGGGACATCCGGATCTTCTCGGCCGTCCGATGTGCGCCGCCGGACAACAAGCCGACGCCGCAGGAGCGGGACACCTGCGCACCCTGGCTGCACCGGGAGATCACGCTCATCCGGCCCACGCTGCGCGTCGTGGTCGCGCTCGGCGCGTTCGCCTGGGCCGCGTGGTGGCCGGTGCTCCGTCAGGTGTACGGGCTGCGCCCGCCCAGCCCGCGACCGGCGTTCGGTCATGGGGCACACTGGTCCGGCACGGACGCGCCGGACCTGTTGGGCTGCTACCACGTCAGCCAGCAGAACACCTTCACCGGGCGGCTGACACCAGAGATGCTGGACGATGTCTTCGGCCAGGCTAAACAGCTGGCCGGGGTGGACTGAGACGCGTGGGGCGGTGGCGATGACAGACGGAACACGCCCGCCCACGCCGTCCCCTGCCGCCGAGCAGGGGGTGTTGCGCCCGGCCCTCGGGTTGCTTCGCCGGTGGTGGCCGGTCGGCGCGGTCGCCGCGTTGCTCGTCGGTGCGGCGCTGGCGTCCGCCAACTCGTCGATCGGGGCCAGTCGGATCCCGCCAGCCGCGGAGAACGTCCCCTGGGTGCCCGAGTACCCGACCGCCGAGCCGCCGCCGTCGATTCCGGTCGAGCCGCGCGACGCCGGTGAGGCCACCCAGGCGCACATACCGCAGTGGATCGCCACCGTGGCGATGGTCCTGCTCGGGCTGGCCATCTTCGCCGCCCTCGGTTACCTGACCTGGATCCTGATCCGGGGTGCGCTGCGCCGCACCACCCGGAATCTGCCCACGCAGCGGGCCCGGCGTAGCGCCGAGGGCACCGCCCGGGAGGTGGTCGCGGCCCTCGACGCCGGCCTGGTGGAACTCGACGACCGGGACACCGACCCCCGGGTGGCGGTGATCGCCTGCTGGGTACGCCTGGAGGAGACCGCCGCTGCGGCCGGTGTGCCACGGCTCGCCGGGGACACCCCCACCGACCTGGTCAGCCGGCTGCTGCACGGTGACCCGGCGGCCGGCGTGCCGGCGATCGTCAGCACCGATGTGCTGAACGAGTTCGCACACGTCTACCGGGAGGCCCGGTACGCGACCCGCCCGGTCGACGAACGCACCCGCGACCAGGCGCGCGCCGCGCTGCGCCGACTGCGCGGCGAACTCACCGCGGTGGTGACCCCGTGAGCGCGAGGAGTGAGCCGGGTCTGCGAGCCCCGCAGTCGCGAACCAGAGGTGCAGCGCATGAGTAGCACCAGCATCGACGACCTGCTCGCGTTCGAGGAGGAGGCGGCGCCGGCGGGCCCCCAGGCGCGCCGTTCCCGGATCCGCCCGGTGCTGCGCTCGCTCGCGTGGGCCGCCGCGGTGGTCGCGGTGCTGCTCGTCGGCCTGCGCGCTGTCGGCCTCCAGGTCTCGCTGCCCGTGCTGATCGCCGGGGTGCTGGCCGTGCTGGCCGTCCGCCGGGTCACCGCCCTGCTCGCGCCGCCACCCCCGCCGCCAGCCGGTTCCCGGAACGTGTCGGGTGAGGAGGACGGCAGTTACAACTGGGGTGCCCGGGACGCGCTGCGCAGCGCGATCAATCGCTGGGAATGGCCGTTGGACTGGTCCAACACCCGACCCGAACGTTTCAGCGGGGTGGTCCTGCCCCGCATCGGTGAACTGGCCGACGAGCGGATGCGCCTGAAGCACGGCGTCACCCGCGAGTCGGATCCGGCCCGCGCCCGCGCCCTGCTGGGCGACCGGCTCTGGATGTTCCTGGAGACCCCGCCTCGCCGCACCCCGTCGCCGCGCGACCTCGCGGTGATCGTCGCCGAACTGGAGAAGATCTGATGAACGACGTGGACCGGACCATTGCCCCCGCCGAGGTCGGCCATCTGGCTCGGGCGGTCCTGGACGCGGTCGGCACCGTCGTGGTCGGTAAGCGGGACGCGTTGGAGCTGGTCCTCGCCGGCATCCTCGCGGGCGGGCACGTGCTCCTGGAAGACCTGCCGGGGCTGGGTAAGACGCTGACCGCGCGCTCGTTCGCCCAGGCGCTCGGGTTGGACTTCCGCCGGTTGCAGTTCACCCCCGACCTGCTGCCCGCCGACGTCACCGGCTCGTTCCTGTACGACCAGCGCAACGGGGACTTCACCTTCCGGGCCGGCCCGGTCTTCACCAACCTGCTCCTCGCCGACGAGATCAACCGGACGCCGCCGAAGACGCAGTCGGCGCTGCTGGAGGCGATGCAGGAGAAGCAGGTCTCGGTGGAGGGTGTGACCTACAAGCTGGACGAACCGTTCCACGTGCTGGCCACTGCGAACCCGATCGAGTACGAGGGCACGTACCCGCTGCCCGAGGCCCAGCTCGACCGGTTCCTGCTGCGGGTCTCCTTCGGGTACCCGCAGCACGAAGAGGAGTGGGAGGTGCTGCGCCGTCGGATGAGCCGTCGCCGCGAGGAGGCGGACATCAAGGCGGTCGTCGACGCGGCAACGCTGCGGGCCATGCAGGCCGCCCTGGAGGACGTGGTGGTGGAGGACTCCATCGGCCACTACATCGTGTCCCTCACCGCGGCGACCCGGGAGCACCCGTCGGTGCTGGTCGGCGCCTCGCCTCGCGGATCGTTGGCGCTGCTGCTGCTGGCCCGGGTGCGCGCGGTGTTCGGCGGACGCGACTACGTGGTGCCGGAGGACGTCAAGGATGTCGCGGCACCTGCCCTGGCCCACCGGATCACCCTGCGCCCGGAGATGTGGTTGCGCCGGGTCGACCCGGCGTTCGTGGTCGGCGAGGTGCTGGAAGCGACCCCCGCCCCGGCCAGCGGCGCCCTGCCCAGCTACGCCGCCGGCGGGCCCCGGAACTGATGACCGGACCGACCGTGCCGAGATCCACCGAGCCGGAACCGGCTGCCGGCTGGGCACCCACCCCGGCGCTCGGCCGGGCGGTCCTGCTCGCCGGCCTGCTGCTGGTGGCGGGGGTGCTGCTGGGGCGGGTCGACCTGATCGTGCTGGCTGCCCCGTTCGCGCTGGGCACCGCGTACGCGCTGCGCCGACGCCCCACGGCGCTGCCGCAGGTGTGGATCACCCCGGGCGACGACGGGCCGCTGGTCGAGGGTGGCGACGTGACGGCGGCGGTGAGCGTCGGCAACCCGGACACCGTCGACTACGACCTGGTCGTGCTGCGTACCCGCGTGTCGCCGTGGCTGCGGATCTTCCGGGCCGGTTTCGCCCGGGACGGAGCCGCCGCCGACGTGCCACCCGCAGCGACGACGCCGACCAGCAGCCAGGGTCCGGCCAGCGGCGTGAGTCGTTCCGCCGCCGATCGGCCGTTCGTGACGTCGGTGCCCACCGGGTCGGCGGTGGACCTGGAACTGGTCGGCCGTGCGCTGCGGTGGGGCCGGCATCCGGTCGGCCCGGCCGGTGCCCGGGTCGCGACGGCGGGCGGGCTGCTGGTCTCCCGCGCGGTGATCATCGAGCCGGTCCGCGTGCGGGTGTACCCGCGTACCGAACCGTTCGAGGCGGTGGAGGCGATGCCCCGCGCCGCCGGCCTGGTCGGGGCGCACCACTCACGGCGGCCCGGTGAGGGTGGCGAGCTGGCGGGCGTACGCAGATTCGGTCCCGGGGACCGGCTGCGCCGTATCGACTGGCGGGTGTCGTTGCGGGCCCGGCAGTTGCACGTGGCGGCCACCCTCTCCGACCGTGACGCGGAGGTGGTGGTGCTGCTCGACGTGCTCGCCGAGGCCGGCCGTTCCGGTGGCGTGGACGGCGCCGCCTCGGTGCTGGA
Organism: Micromonospora sp. C81; assembly: GCF_018070425.1. Lineage (NCBI taxonomy): Bacteria > Bacillati > Actinomycetota > Actinomycetes > Micromonosporales > Micromonosporaceae > Micromonospora > Micromonospora sp. C81. The sequence goes on along the minus strand of NZ_JAGPXS010000009.1, from coordinate 173,229 downwards.
CACCACCGTCCGGGCCACCGCCGCGATCGCCGAGCACTACCTGCACCGTGGCGACCGGGTCTCCCTGCTGGAGTACGGCCCGTCAGCCCGTCGGCTGCGACCGGCGGCCGGGCGACGGCAGTACCTGACCGTCCTGGAGTGGTTGCTCGACGTACGCGCGACGTCGTCCTCCCATGAGCCGTACGACCAGGTGTTCGGCCCGCAACTGCTCTCCTCGGACGCGTTGGTGGTGGTGCTCACTCCGCTGCTGGACGAACGGTCGGCGCAGATGCTCGCCCGGCTGACCCGGGCCGGCCGGTTCGTGGTGGCTGTCGACACGTTGCCGACCGACCTGTCGTCACCGAAGGACCGGGGCTGGGCCGAGGTGGCGTACCGGCTGTGGCGTCTGGACCGGGAGATCATGATCGGGCAGCTCCGGGAGCACGGCGTCCCCGTGGTGCGCTGGGCCGGCGCCGGCAGCCTGGACCAGGTGCTGCGGGACGTGGCCCGGCTGGCGACGGCCCCAAGGGTGGGTGGCCGGTGAGCGCGAGGAGTGAGCTTGCGAGCCCCGCGGTCGCGAGCGAGCGGAGGCGCAGATGATCGACGGTGTCGCCGGGCGGGTCCGGTCCTTTCAGAATGCGGTCAGCCGGATCAGCGCCGCTCCACTGCTGGTTCGGGCCGCGATCTTCGTCACCGTGCTTGCCGGGTTCGTCCTCGCCTTCCCCGCTGAGGTGTTGTCCGGTCGGCCGATCCTGTTCCTGACTGTTGCCGCCCTGTTGCCGGCTTTCGGCCCGCGCCGGGTCTGGGCGACGTTCACGGCGTTGGTCACGATTGGCGGCTGGTTGGTCGCCACCGACGGGTACGGCCGCCCGGTCGCCCTCTGGCGTCTTCTCGCCCTCGCGGCCCTGCTCTATCTGGCGCACACCCTCTGCGCGCTGGCCGCGCTGTTGCCCTACGACGCGGTGGTGGACCCGGAGATGATCACCCGTTGGTTGTTGCGGACGGCGGCCGTCCTGCTGGGCACCGCCGTGCTGGGGGTGCTGTTGTTGCAGGCCGGGGACACCGGTGGGGAGGCCGGATACCAGTGGGTCACGGTGCTTGGCCTGCTGCTGGCGGTGGGTACGGCAGCGTTGCTGGGCTGGCTGTTGCGACGGCGGTGACCGTTGCGACCTGAGGGTTACCCAGGTCACATGGGTTGTGCTCCGTCACAGATGGGGGCCGCGAGCGGGATTACCTGAGCCGGCCGGGGAAAGATAGACAACGTGAATCCGAAGCGGATCCTTGTGGTGGGTGCCGGGCACGTCGGTCTGTACGCGGCGCTGCGCCTGTCGAAGAAGCTCAGCTCCCGTGAGGCTGAGGTCATGGTGGTGGATCCCCAGCCGCACATGACCTACCAGCCGTTCCTGCCGGAGGCGGCGGCGGGCAACATCTCCCCGCGGCACTCCGTGGTGCCCCTGCGGCGGGAGTTGCGTCGCTGCAAGATGGTGGCCGGCACTGTCACGCGGATCGAGCACGGCCGCAAGGTGGCTACCGTGCAGCCGATCAGCGGCCCGGCCCGGGAGATCACCTACGACCACGTGATCGTGGCGCCGGGTTCGGTCTCCCGCACTCTGCCGATCCCCGGCCTGCACGAGCAGGGCATCGGATTCAAGACCATCGGCGAGGCGATCTACCTGCGCAACCACGTACTGGACCGGCTCGACGTGGCTGCGGCCACGCCGGATCCGGACGTCCGTCGTGCGGCGCTGACCTTCACCTTCGTGGGCGGTGGGTACGCCGGCATCGAGGCGCTCGCCGAGATGGAGGACATGGCTCGCGACGCCCTGCGTTACTACCCGGAGCTCAAGCAGGACGAGGTTCGCTGGGTGCTGGTCGAGGCCACCCAGCGGGTGCTGCCCGAGGTCGACCGGGACATGGGCGCCTACACCGTCCAGCAGTTGATGAAGCGGAACATGGACATCCGGCTGGACACCCGGCTCGAGTCCTGCGTCGACGGGGTGGTCAAGCTCTCCGACGGTGACAGCTTCCGGTCCGACACGATCGTGTGGACGGCCGGCGTGAAGCCGTCGCCGATGCTGGACTCGACCGACTTCCCGCGCGACGACCGTCGGCGGATCACCTGCCTGCCCACTCTTCAGGTGGTCGACGGCGACCAGGTGGTCGAGGGCGCGTGGAGCGCCGGTGACTGCGCCGCCGTGCCGGACCTCACCAAGGAGCCGGGCAACTTCTGCTCGCCGAGCGCCCAGCACGCGGTGCGCCAAGCCGCTCGGATGGCCGACAACATCACGGCCGTGATCCGGGGCCGCGAGCCGGTCAACTACAAGCACAAGCACGTCGGCAGCGTCGCGAGCCTCGGGCTGCACAAGGGCGTCGCCCAGGTGTACGGGATCAAGATGACCGGCTGGCCAGCGTGGGTCATGCACCGGACGTACCACATGAGCCGGATCCCGTCGTTCAACCGCAAGGTCCGGGTGGTCGTGGACTGGTCGTTGGCGTTCTTCCTCAAGCGTGAGGTGGTGGCCCTCGGGCAGCTGCACGACCCGCGCGAGGAGTTCGTCGAGGCGTCCCAGCCGGTCGGCGCGCCGCGCGTCTGATCTCAGGTCTGCGAAAGGGCCCCTCCCGGTCGGGAGGGGCCCTTTCGTGCTGCGGTGCCGGCAGCACCCAGCCGATCATGGAGTTGTGGTGCCGGTTTGGTTCCACAGCGGGCGCTTTGTCACCCACCACAACTGCATGATCGACCCGGGCGGGGTGGGGTGGGGCGGGGTGGGTGGCGTCAGACGCGCCAGATCCAGGCGTCGGCGATCCGGGTGGCGGGGCCGTAGAGCTGCTCCAGGGTCGCGCGCAGACTCTCGGCGTGCGGGGCGTCGTCGGCCAACGCGATGCAGGAGGCACCCCAGAACTGGGCGTCCCGTGCGGCCTGGCGGCGCTGCTCGTCGCCGATGGCCGGTTGGTCACCGCGCCGGGCGACGTCCGCCAGCAGCGCGGAGGTGGGCTGCTTGAAGGTGCCCATCGCCGCGGTGCCACCCCGCCCGTACGGGCCGATGAAGAACCCTTCCGGCAGACCGAAGGCGGCGTCGGCAGCGGTCGCCCAGCGCATCGGCCAGGGCTCCTTCGGCGTCGGAAGCGGCACCGGGACGAGCACCCCGCCGGGGCGTACGCACTGCCGCCAGTGGCCGCCGCTGACGAATTCCGGCACGGCGGGCCGTTCGGCGGTCGGCAGCGGGGTCGGGAAGATCGGCAGCAGTGCCGCGCCGACGGCCAGGGGCACGAGCCGCCGTGCCCGGCCGGTGCCGCGTAGAGCCCGGTCGACCGCCAGCACCACCAGCGTCGCGATGATCGGCAGCAACGCCAGCGCGAATCGCATCGGCAACGCGCCGTCCACCACCGGCAGCCCGCCGATCAGGGCGTACGGGCCGGGCAGCGCTGTCCTGGTGCCGCCGAGCACCACCTCCGGGCCGAGCGAGAGTGCACCCATCACGAGGCCCGCCACGACGCAGGCGAGGACCAGTCGGCGTCGCCCGGCCCAGATCGCGCAGATCGCGGCGACCAGCAGCAGCGGCCAGCCGAGGAAGGTGTTGTACTCGGCCGGGCCGGTGGTCAGCCGGGCGGACTGGTCGCTGCCGGCCACCGACAGGGGGGAGATCGTCCACCAGCTGCTCAGGTCGGCGGAGAAGTAGGCCGGCGTGAACATCCCGTCGGCGACCCCCTGCGGGCCGGCGAACTGGAACCACAGCGGGTAGCCGAGCACCAGTAGGGCGAGCCCGGCGGCGATCGCCAGCCCGCCGGCGAAGCCGGGCAGCGCCCGCCGGGCCAGGTCCCGGTCCGCCACGGCGTAGCTGATCGCCATCACCAGCAGCGTGACGGCGGCGAGGAAGAGCACCTCCTCGCCGATGAAGACCTGCGCGGTGACTGCGGCCGCCAGTCCCGCCGCCGAGGTGAGCATCCGCCGGCGATCCGGCCCGGGCGACCGGTCGCGACCGGTCCGGTCGAGAGTCGTGGGCCCCGGGTCGGATGCCCGCAGCAGTCGGGCCACCAGCCAGACGATCACCGGCACCAGCCACTGGGCGGTCATGTGCAGGTGGCTGTTGGTCTGCGAGATCATGCCCGGGCCGAACCCGCAGAGCCCTCCGCCGAGCGCGGCCGCGAGCCGGCGGGCGCGCAGCGTCCGGTGGAACAGCAGGTACCAGGCGAAGGCCGTACCAGCTAGGTTGGCGGCGGCGAGCAGCGCGAAGGTGACCGGCGCGCCCAGCAGTACGGTGACCGGCGCGAAGACGATGCCCAGCGCGATCACCGTGGTGTTGGCCATCAGGTTGACGCCGTCGGGGGCGTTGAGACGGTCGGTGAGCAGGCCGAAGTCGCCGAGCAGCGCGCGGGCGTCGACGGCAAGGAACCACTCGTAGAGGGCCTGGTCCTCCGGATTGAGGGCCAGCGTGCGGCCAGCCGGGTTGGGCCACAACCCGTGGGTGACCCAGCCGGCCAGCACCGCGCAGACCAGAGCGGCCAGCAGATCCAGCCGGTGCCGACGGACGGCGGCCAGGAGCCGAACGGCCCGGGGCCGGCGGTTGACCTGATCGGCGAGGCGGAAGGCCTGCTCAGGGGCGGCGTCGGGGGCCGTGGGGGCTGCGCTGCTCACGGCATCGACCCTAATGTGACCGGCCCCACGGGGTACGTCGGGTCGCCGCAGACCCGCTACGGTGACATTGCATCGTGCGTGTCGGCGCGCCGGTGCCACCCGCCCGGGTGGTGGAAAGGCAGACACGGCCGCCTTAAAAGCGGCTGCCGAAAGGCGTGCGGGTTCGACCCCCGCCCCGGGCACCGGTCGGCTCCCACGCATTCTCATTCGTGATCACCAGGACTTGGCTGCGCCGTTTACTCTTGGAGGGCACGTTCACGTGCAAACGACCCCCTGAGGGAGGCCAGACAGTGAAGACCTCGAACCCGGTGCTCGCCCGGCTCGGCCAAGCGGCCGAGCGGGAGCGCTCCGCCGGGTACGCCCCGGCCGGGCCGTACGGACAGCCCGGCATTCCCCAGCAGTACCCGTCCCAGGCCGGTTACCCGGCTGCGCCGCCCACCGTGGCGCCCATGACCGTCGACGACGTGGTCGTCAAGACGGTCGCTCTGCTCGGCATCCTCGGCATCACCGCCGCGGCCGCCTGGGTGCTCGTGCCCGACTCGCTGGTCAGCACCGCCTGGATCGGCGCGGCGGTGGTCGGCCTGGTCCTTGGCCTGATCATCTCGTTCTCCCGGATGGCCAACCCGGCACTCGTCATCGCGTACGCGCTCGTCGAGGGCGTTTTCGTCGGCATGGTGAGCAAGGCGTTCGAGACGCGCTACGACGGCATCGTGCTCCAGGCCGCCGTGGCCAGCTTCGGCATCTTCTTCCTGATGGCGATGCTCTACAAGGCGAAGGTCATCCGGGCCACCCCGGCCTTCGTCAAGGGCATGATCGCGGTGATGGTCGGCCTCTTCGCCGTCATGCTGATCAACTTCGTGCTGGCCATGTTCGGCGTCAACACGGGCCTGCGTGACGGCAGCCCGCTGGCGATCGGTTTCAGCCTCGTCTGCATCGTGGTCGCCTCGTTGAGCTTCGTGCTCAGCTTCAAGGAGATCGAGGACGGCGTCCGGATGGGCCTGCCGCAGCGCTACTCCTGGGTGGCCGCGTTCGGCATCCTGGTCAGCCTGGTCTGGCTCTACATCGAGATCCTGCGCATGCTGAGCTACTTCCAGGGCGACGACTGACCTCGTCCGCTCTGCCGACCGGCGCCCGCTCCCGCTTTGGCGGGGGCGGGCGCCGTCGTTCGCACCGGGCCCGCCGTTTCGCCGCCAGCGCCGGGCCGCCCGGGGCAGAGTGACTGCAAGGGCGTGTGTCAAAGCCTCGGTCGAGCCGAGGCGGAGTCCAGGCGGCGGTCCGCCAATTCCCAACGCGGCCGGTCGTCGTCTGGGCCCGTCGCAGGCCGGCCAGGGGCTTTGACACACGCCCTGGGGTACGCGGGCGAAGGAGGCGGCGGTGCGCAGCAACAACCCGGTGCTCAACCGGCTGGACGAGACCGGCCGGGTGGAGGCCCGGGTGCTCGGCTCCCGCGACGTCGAGCCGATGACTGTCGACGACGTGGTGGTCCGTACCGTCGGACTGCTGGTCGTCACCGGCGCGACCGCGGCGGTGTCCTGGGTGGTGATCCCCGACGTGGCCTGGCTGGGTGCCGCGCTGGCCGGCAGCGCCCTCGCCTCGATCGCGCTGGTCCTGGTCATCTCGCTGCGGGGGATCACCAACCCGGTGCCGATCGTCGGCTACGCCCTGCTCCAGGGCCTGCTGCTGGGGGTGGCGAGCCGCGCGTTCGAGCAGGTCTATCCGGGCATCGTGGTGCAGGCGGTGGCCGGCACCTTCGGCGTCTTCCTCGGCATGGCGGCGCTCTACCGGGCCCGGGTGATCCGGGCGACGCCCCGGCTGGCTCGTCTGGTGATCGGCACGTTGCTCGGCATCGCCGTGCTCAGTGTCGTCAACCTGGTGTCGTACCTGATCTCCGGGCGACCGGGGCTGGAGGTCTACAGCGTCAGCGGGGAGGTCGGCTGGCTGCCGTACGCCTTCTCGGTGGTGGCCATCATCGCCGGGGCGTTCAGCTTCATCCTCGACTTCGACCTCGTCGAGCGTTCGGTGCTCGACGGTCGACCCCGCCGGTACGCGTGGCTGAGCGCGTTCGGCCTGCTCACCGGGTTGGTGTTCCTCTACTGGCAGCTGCTGCGGCTGCTCAGTTACCTGCGCCGCTGACCGGGCCGACCAGGCGCGGTCGGTGTCGGCCGTAGACTCGGCGGCGATGAGCGCAGCGGAGTTGGACAAGGCCATGCAGTTGCTGGTCCGTCAGATCGTGCACTGGCAGCAGCCGCGCTGGTCGGCCATCGCGACCGCCGGCAACGTGTCCCGCGCCGACCTGGTGCACCGTCTGGTGCAGGAGATCGCCAACCTGGACGCCGACGCCGAGGCAGAGCCGCGTCGGGTCGTGCCCCGGCTCGACAACGACCTTGCCCTGCCCGATCAGCTAAGGGTGGTGACAGCGGACCTGCTGGCCGCCGACCCGGGGGCCGAGGCGTTGGCCCGGGCCGCCGCCGAGGTGGCGGCGACCCGCAGCGCGCTCTGAGGTCAGTTCAACCGTTCGAGCACCATGGCCATGCCCTGGCCGCCGCCGACGCACATGGTCTCCAGACCGATGGTCTTGTCGTGCCACTCGAGGGCGTTGAGCAGGGTGCCGGTGATCCGTGCGCCGGTCATGCCGAACGGGTGACCGACCGCGATCGCGCCGCCCATCACGTTCAGCTTCTCCTCCGGGATGCCCAACTGGCGGTAGGAGGGGATGACCTGAGCGGCGAACGCCTCGTTGATCTCCACGAGGTCGACGTCGTCGATGGTCATGCCGGCCCGCTTCAGGGCCTGCCGGGACGCCTCGACGGGGCCGAGGCCCATGATCTCCGGCGACAGGGCGGTCACACCGGTGGAGACGATCCGGGCCAGCGGGGTGAGCCCGAGCTCCTCGGCCCGCTGGGCGCTCATCACCACCACGGCGGCCGCGCCGTCGTTGAGCGGGCAGCAGTTGCCCGCGGTGATCCGGCCGTCCGGGCGGAACACCGGCTTGAGACCGGAGACCGCGTCGAGCGTGACGCCGGCACGGGGACCGTCGTCGGTGCTCACCACGGTGCCGTTCGGCGTGGTGACCGGGGTGATCTCCCGGGCCCAGAAGCCGTCGGCGATGGCCTTCTCGGCGAGGTTCTGGCTGCGTACGCCGAACTCGTCCATGTCGGCGCGGCTCACGTCGTGCACCTGGGCCAGGTTTTCCGCGGTCTGCCCCATGGTCAGGTAGATGTCGGGCAGCTCACCGGCCTCGCGCGGGTCGGTCCACACCTCGGCGCCGCCCTGTGCACGGCGCTTCGAGCGCTCGGCCGCCGCGCCGAAGCGCGGGTTTTCCCAGCCGCCGCCGACGAGGGCCTGCGCATCGGGAGGCAGCCCGTCGGAGCTGCCCCGGGCGTAGCTGGAGACCATCTCCACGCCGGCGGAGACGAACACGTCGCCCTCGCCGGCCCGGATCGCGTGCATCGCCATCCGGGTGGTCTGCAACGACGAGGCGCAGTAGCGGGTCAGCGTGGCGCCGGGCACAGTGTCCAGACCGAGCAGTGTGGACACCACCCGGGCCATGTTGAAGCCCTGCTCGCCACCGGGCAGGCCACACCCGAGGTAGAGGTCGTCGATCGTGGTCGGGTCGAGCTGGGGGATCTTGTCCAGGGCGGCCTGGACGATGGTCGCGGCGAGGTCGTCGGAACGGACGTCGCGCAGGGACCCCTTGTGCGCCCGGCCGATGGGGGAGCGGGCGGTGGCGACGATGACGGCGTCGCGGGACGACTCAATCGGCATGGACCAACGTTAACCCGCCGGTAACATGCGCGGAAGAAGCCGGCGCGGCGGGAAATGTCACCCTGACCGGGAACGATCTAGCGCCGGGTGGCGACCGTCGCGGCGGCGGCGACGGCGGGCAGCAGCGCGTGCGCCCACACCCGGTAACCGTCGGCGGAGGGGTGGAAGCCGTCGTGGCAGAGCGTCCCCGCATCGGCCCGGAACACCGGCCCGGTCTCGGTGCCCAGGTCGACCACCGAGCCGCCAGCGTCCAGCACGGCCGTGGTCTGCGCACGGGCCATCCGCCGCCCGGACCAGCCGACCACCTGGCGCAGCGGAGGCGCGATGGCACGCACCGCGCCGAGGTCGGGGCACGTGCCCACCACCACCTCGACCCGCGCCTCCCGCAGGCGGTGCACCGCGGCAGCGAGATAGGCCGCGGAGTCGACCGGCCGGCGCAGCCCGGTGGCGTCGTTCGCGCCGATCAGGATCAGCGCCACGTCGGGCCGCTCACCGAGCAGGGCCCGGGCCACCTGGGTGGCCAGGTCGGTCGAACGGGACCCGGAGACGCCGACGCTGGACAGGTGCACCCGCCGGCCCGTCGGGCCCTCGGCGAGCAGGTTGGCCAACTGCCCGCCGATGGTGTCCTCAAGCCGGTCGACACCCACGCCCAGCGCTGACGAGTCACCGAGCAGCACCAGCCGCAACGGCGGAGCGCCAGCCCGGCCGATCGTGGCCCGCAGGGCCAGCCCCAGCTCCGGTTGGGCGTACCGCCGGTGCCGGGCCACGAACGCCTCGCCGGCCAGGACGGCGGCACCGCCGACGGTGCCGGTGAGCAGCGAGAACGCCGCTGCCCGACCCAGTCGGCCGGCGAGGCCGGAGATCACGCCCCGCTCGCTGCGCTCGTTCATGCCAGTCCCTCCACTGTCGAGGTGTCCGAGGCGGACCCGTGCGGCACCGCACCGACACCGAAGAACGCCCGCCGGCGCAACTGCGCCCACCGGCCCGCCGGCCCTCGGTCGCGGCCCCGGACCTGGGTGCCGCTGACCTCCGTGCCGGCGTGCCGGGCCGCCTGCTGCGCGGCCTCCGGCAGCGACCGTACGCCCTCGCCCCGGGTCGGTGTGGCCCGTCGTTCCTGCCCAGCGCCGAGCGCGGAGAGCATCGTCGGCAGGAGCGCTGCAGCGGCCATCGCGTACCCCTCGGCGGAGGGATGGAACCGGTCCCAGGCGAACATCCGGGTCGGCTCGGCGGTGAACCGGGGGCCGAGCAGATCACCGAGGGAGACCGTCCAACCGCCGGCCTCGACCACCGCGACCGTCTGGGCCGCGGCGAGTTGGCGGCTCCACCGGTGCGCCAGCCACCGCAGCGGCGGTTGGATCGGGCGGATCGCGCCCAGGTCAGGGCAGGTGCCGACGACCACCTCGCAGCCGGCGTCGCGCAGCGTGTGCACCGCCTCGACCAGGTAGCGCACCGCCAGCCCACGGGGGGTGCGGTTGGTGATGTCGTTGCCGCCGATGAGGATCACCGCGATGTCGGGTCGGCACTCCAGCGCCGCCTCCACCTGGTGCCGCAGCGCCGAGGAGATGGCACCGACCACCGCGAAGCGGTGCAGTCGCACTGGTCGGTGCAGCCGACGGGACAGGCCGGTGGCGAGCAGCGCGCCAGGTGTCTCCCGGCGACGGTGCACCCCGTAGCCGGCCGCCGAGGAGTCACCGAGCACGACCATGGTGAGCGCGGGACCGGGGAACTTTGCGCCGTACGTCCCGTCGCAGCGTGGCGGCGGTGCCTCGGCCATCGGGATGGTGCGTCGGGCCTGCCGGGCCTGGCCGAGCAGCACGCCGCCGGTCGCCACCGCGGCCGCCGCGGTGGCACCCGTCCCGATGGCCGCCAGGCGGGCGAACCGCCGGGCCTGCCGCCAGTGCTCTCCGCCGGGTACGACGGAATCAGCCACCCCCATACCACGACATTATCGCGCCGGTCCGACACGCCGCTGTCGTCGCGACGCCACTCAGGTGCCTGGAAACCGACGCGACGGGGTATCTGTCCAGGAGAGGCCGGCCGACTTGCGCCGACCCGCCACGCTGATCCGGCGGAGAGGAGCGCGACGATGGGGAAGACACTGAAGCGCAGCGCGGCGTTCACGGCCCTCGCGCGGGCACTGGCGGCTGGGGCCCGTGGTGGGCCGTCGTTGGGCACGCGGTTGGCCGCGCTGCCCCGGATGATCCGGGCCACCACCAAGGGGGAGTACGACGGCGGCCTGCGACTGGCCCTGATGACCGCCGCCACGGCGTACATCGTCTCGCCGATCGACCTGCTGCCGGAGATCCCGCTGGCGATCTTCGGGCTCGCCGACGACGCGGTCATGATCACCTGGCTGGCGGGCAGCGTGCTCGCCGAGACCGATCGCTTCCTGGAGTGGGAAGCCCGCCGCAGCTCGGTCATCCCCGGGGGGCTGGTGCCCTGACGGCACGTACGCTGGACGCGAGGAAACGTCTGCCCGGCCGCGGTCGCCGGCGCCGCAACGAAGGGCACACCGTGCAGTACTACGACAACGTCGTCGACATGATCGGCAACACCCCGCTGGTACGTCTGCGTAACGTCACCGAGGGCATCCAGGCCACCGTGCTGGCCAAGGTGGAGTACGTCAACCCGGGCGGCTCGGTGAAGGACCGGATCGCGCTGCGGATGGTGGAGGACGCCGAGGCCGCCGGCCTGCTCAAGCCCGGCGGCACCATCGTCGAGCCGACCAGCGGCAACACCGGCGTCGGGCTGGCCCTGGTGGCCCAGCTCAAGGGCTACAAGTGCGTCTTCGTCTGCCCCGACAAGGTCAGCCAGGACAAGCAGGACGTGCTCCGGGCATACGGCGCCGAGGTGGTGGTCTGCCCGACCGCTGTCGCTCCGGAGGACCCGCGCTCGTACTACAACGTCTCCGACCGGCTGACCCGGGAGATCCCCGGCGCCTGGAAGCCCAACCAGTACAGCAACCCGGCCAACCCGCGCTCGCACTACGAGACCACCGGCCCGGAGCTGTGGAAGCAGACCGAGGGCGGGCTCACCCACTTCGTGACCGGCGTGGGCACCGGCGGCACGATCTCCGGCATCGGGCGCTACCTCAAGGAGGCCTCCGAGGGTCGGGTGCGCATCATCGGAGCCGACCCGGAAGGTTCGGTCTACTCCGGGGGCACCGGCCGTCCGTACCTGGTGGAGGGCGTCGGCGAGGACTTCTGGCCGGAGACGTACGACCAGGGTGTCGCCGACGAGATCGTCGAGGTGTCCGACAAGGCGTCCTTCGAGATGACCCGGCGGTTGGCCCGTGAGGAAGGGCTGCTGGTCGGTGGCTCCTGCGGGATGGCGGTGGTCGCCGCGCTGGAGGTCGCCCGCAAGGCCGGCCCGGACGACGTGGTGGTGGTGCTGCTGCCGGACGGCGGCCGGGGCTACCTCTCGAAGATCTTCAACGACTCGTGGATGGCCCGGTACGGCTTCCTCGACAACTCCGGCGCCGAGCCGACAGTGGCCGACGCGCTGGCCAGCAAGCCGGGCGCGCTGCCCGAGCTGGTGCACGTGCACCCGACCGAGACGGTCCGTGACGCGATCGACTACATGCGGGAGTACGGCGTCTCGCAGCTGCCGGTGCTCAAGGCCGAGCCGCCGGTGGTGACCGGTGAGGTCGCCGGCTCGATCGCCGAGCGGGACCTGCTCGACGCGCTCTTCACCGGCCAGGCCCACCTGCACGACACCATCGAGCGGCACATGGGCGACCCGCTGCCGATGATCGGTGGCGGTCAGCCGGTCAGCGAGGCCGTCGGCCTGCTGGAGAAGTCCGACGCCGCGCTCGTCCTGGTCGACGGCAAGCCCAAGGGCGTCCTCACCCGCCAGGACCTCCTGGCCCACCTCGGCGCCCACTGAGTCCCGTCCCGGTGCCCCGCCTGCGGGCGGGGCGCCGGGCGCCCTGTCGCGCCCTTTGCTCTGCATACGCATACGCACCACCCACGATCACGGCCACGGTCACGGTCACGGCCACCGCTGGTGCTTATTGGTAAGCAGAGCAAAGGCGCGGGCGAGGACTGCTCAGAGAGGGCGGGCGTAGCGCAGTTGAAGTGTGGGGGCAAGGCCGATCTGCTCCTCACGCTCCGCTCCGGTCGGGGTCCAGCCGCCGCGTTGGTAGAAGGCGCGGGCGTGGGAGTTGTCCCGGAGCACCCAGAGCACCGCCCGCTGCCATCCTCGCGCCCGCATGGCGTCCAGCGCGTCCACCATCAGCGCGCGGCCGACGCCCCGGCCCTGCTCGACCGGGTCGAGATGGATCGCGTTGAGCAGCCCGGTGGCCGGGTCGTCCTCGTCGTCCGGGCCCAGGTAGCTGAACCCGGCCAGCGTCCCGGCCCGTTCGGCCACGAACATCCGGTGGGTGTCCCGCTCCCATTGCCACCGCTCGACCCAGTAGCGCCCCATCGCCTCTTGCGTCGGGTCGGCCAGCGCCTCGGCCGGCAGGAACGAGGAGTATGTGGCGACCCGGGAGCGTTGGTGCAGGGCGCCCACCGCCATCAGGTCGTCACCGGTTGCTGGGCGGAGCGTGACGGTCATCCGGCCGAGGCTACCCGGCGGGGTGGGAGCTGCACCACGGTCAGGTCCTCGGCGATGATCAGGTCACCGTCGAAGTGCGCGCGTGCCTCGTCGTGGAACCGGCGCGGGTCGGAGTAGCGCTGGGAGAAGTGGGTGAGCACGAGCCGGCGTACACCGGACTCGGTCGCCACCCGGGCGGCCTGCGCCGCGGTCAGGTGGCCGACCTCGGCGGCGAGCGCGGCCTCCGACTCCAGGAACGTCGACTCGATGACCAGCAGGTCGGCGTGCTCGGCGAGGGCGTACACCCCGTCGCAGAGGCCGGTGTCCATCACGAACGCGAACCGCTGCCCCGGCCGGGGCTCGCTCACCTCGTCGCGAGTGACGCGACGTCCGTCGAGGTCCAGGTGCCCGACGCGGATCAGCTCGCCGACAGCCGGCCCGGCGATGCCGTACGCGGTCAGCTTCTCCGGCAGCATCCGGTGGCCGTCCGGCTCGACCAGCCGGTAGCCGTACGTCTCGATGGGGTGCCGCAGTCGGCGTGCCTCCAACGTGCCGCAGCTCAGCGCGATCCGTTGCCCGTCCGTCTCGATCGGGGTCACCTGGAGTTCGGCGGTCTCGTAGAAGGAGGTCGCGTGCCGGAGCCGGGCGAAGTATTCGGCCCCGCCGGCCGGGAAGTGCACGGCGACCGGGTGTGGCACCCGGTCCAGGGAGAGTCGCTGGATGGTGCCGGGCAGGCCGAGGCAGTGGTCGCCGTGGAAGTGGGTGATGCAGATCCGGGTCAGGTCGGTGGCGGTGACACTGGTGTGCAGGAGCTGACGCTGGCTGCCCTCACCCGGGTCGAAGAGGATCACCTCGTCGTCCCAGCGCAACACGTACCCGTTGTGGTTGCGCTGACGGGTCGGCGCCTGGCTGGCCGTCCCGAGCACCACCAGCTCGCGCATGGACATCGCCGGTCCTCCGGATATATCGCCGGTCCTCCGGATATGGAGCGACCCCCGGGGCGCTCCGCGCTGTTGCGCGGGCCGGCTGGACTTGGCCGGCACCCCGGGGGTCGGGTGGCTGTCGTGGATTCGCCGCACCGCTGCCACACGGTCTCGACGATGGTGCTGTTGCCCACCTTGCGGCGGGCCGATCACTGTCGAGGACAGCGGCTAGCTGACAGCCACCTCACGAGTCCGATTGCTATACAAGTCTGGACCACCTCCCTTCACGTGTACGGCCACGTTATCGAGTTCCCGGCGGGCTCGGCAACGGATTTCGATCACACGGTCAGATGGGAATGCCCGGCCGCCTCATCGGCGGCCGGGCATCACGCTGGTGCAGGTGGCGGTGGTCAGCCGGCGACTCGGGCCACGCCGACCGGGCAGCTCAGCCCGTTCGGGCCGTGGTTGCAGTAGCCGTTCGGGTTCTTGGTCGGCGCCAGATACTGCTGGTGGTAGTCCTCGGCGAAGTAGTAGCTGCCGAGCGGGGCGATCTCGGTGGTGATCTCACCCTTGCCGGCGCGCGTCACGATCGGCTGGAACGCGTCCCGGGACGACTCCGCGATGGCCCGCTGCTCGTCGGTGGTCGTGTAGATCGCCGACCGGTACTGGGTGCCCACGTCGTTGCCCTGGCGCATGCCCTGGGTCGGGTCGTGGTTCTCCCAGAAGACCTTCAGCAGGTCCTCATAAGTGATCTTGCTGGGGTCGTACACCACCTGGACGACCTCGGCGTGCCCGGTCCGGCCGGAACACGTCTCCTCGTACGTCGGGTTCTTGGTGACGCCACCCGCGTAGCCGGCGGAGGTGGTGTAGACACCGGGCAGCGTCCAGAACAGCCGCTCGGCGCCCCAGAAACAGCCCATGCCGAAGACCGCGACCTGCAGGCCCTCCGGGAACGGGCCCTTCAGCGGGGTGCCCAGCACCTCGTGGCGGTCGGCGACCGGCATGGCGATCGGACGGCCCGGCAGGGCCTGGTCGGGCGAAACCATCTCGGCGTTCATACGGCGCAAAAACACGTGGGGATCTCCTCTCGTACCTCTCCCAGCGTGTAACACCGGTGGGTCCACCTTCCTTACCCGCGCCGGTGTGAGTCAGGCCCCGCCCGGGAGTGCGGCGGCGACCCGGTCCGCGTGCGTCCGGGCGTCGGCGTCGTCCTCGTAGCGGGTACGCGGCCAGAAGAAGCCCCGCAGTCCGTCGCCCTTGGTCCGTGGAACCACGTGGGTGTGCAGGTGCGGGACGGACTGGGACACCTTGTTGTTCATCGCCACGAACGTCCCACCGGCCCCCAGACCGGTCTCCACTGCCACCGCCAGGCGCTGGACCAGCGCGAAGTAGCCGGGCAGCAGGTCGGACCGCAACTCGGCCAGGGTCACCAGGTGAACCCGGGGGACCACCAGCACATGCCCCTTGAACACCGGCCGAGTGTCCAGGAACGCCACCCCGTCCGGGGTGTCGGCGACCTTGAAGGCCGGCACCTCACCCGCCACGATCCCGCAGAACACGCACCCGCTCATCCGCCCAGGCTAGGCGGCGGCCCGGAGGGACGCGGGCCCCCCACGCCCGCACCGCCTGTGGTACTCATCTATCGAAATAAATCAGTGCAGGTGTGACCTGCGCTCCGAAAGGACGAACCTTGCAGATCAGAAGAGGCGCCACCGTGGCCCTGGCGGCACTGACCGCCGGGCTGCTCACCGGCGCGTTCCCGGGCCCCGCCGTGGCGGCTGCCACGCCGACCGCCACCCCGCTGCCGCTGACCCAGGTGGCCGACGTGGTGTCCGCCGGCGACCGGGTCTTCGTCAGCGGTGGCCGCTCCTCCACCGACGTCGTGGTGACCAGCGCGACCGGCGCTCTCGTCGGCACCCTGGCCGACCTGCCCGGCCCCACCGACCTGCTGCTCAGCGCCGACCGGCAGACCCTCTACGTGGCGCTGCCCAGCGCCAACGCCATCGCCGCCTTCGACACCGGCTCCCTGATCGAGTCGGCCCGCTACGACACCGGCGTGGGCGAGTGCCCGTCGTCACTGGCGTTGACCGGCCGGTACCTGTGGTTCGGCTACGGCTGCGACCAGTGGGGTGGCAACATCGGCCGGATCGACCTGGGACGCCAGCCGGCCCGGGTGACCACGGGGATGGCCACCACCCAGGACTTCTACGGCGCTCCGCTGCTGGCCGCTGCCAGCCAGAACCGTTCGGTGCTGCTGGCCGGGCAGGCGGGGTTGAGCCCGGCGTCGGTCTACGCGTACGCGATCGGAGCGGGGGGAGCACTGACCCTGCTACGGGCGAACGACTGGACGGCGATCGGCAGCAACCTGCAGGACATCGCCCTCGACCCGACCGGTACCACCCTCTACACCGCCTCCGGTGCCCCGTACGAGGTGCAGGCGTTCCCGTTCGCCGACATCAGCATCCCCTCGGCGACCTACCAGACCGGTGCGTACCCGAATGCCGTCGAGGTGTCCCGCGACGGCAGCCGGATCGCCGCCGGAGCGGACGCCACGTACGCGCCGGACGTGTTCCTCTTCCGGTCGGACGGCACCGCGTTGGCCCAGTTCGAGCTGGGCGACGAACTCAGCCCGGGCGCGTTGGCCTGGGCGCCCAACGGAGCCCGGGTCTATGCGGTCTCCTACGACTGGACCGGGGCCAACCCGGCCACCCTGCACGTCCTGCCCGTCCCGGCCACCTGACCGGGCCCCGGAAGCACGGGGGCCGGGCCGGTTGGTCCGGCCCCCGCCTGGGAGCGCGGGTTCCGTTCCAGTCCTCGGGACGGGGGATTAGCCTCACGAGCATGAACCACGGCTTCGAGACGCTCGCCATCCATGCCGGCCAGGACCCTGAGGCCCGTACCGGCGCGGTGATCCCACCGATCTACCAGACCAGCACGTACGCGCAGGACGCCGTCGGCGCGCCCCGGCTCGGCTACGAGTACAGCCGCTCGGGCAACCCGACCCGCGACGCGCTCCAGGAGTGCCTGGCAGCGCTGGAGGGCGGGCCGGTCGGCCTCGCCTTCGCCAGCGGCCTGGCGGCGGAGGACACCCTGCTGCGCGCCGTGTGCCAGCCGGGCGACCACGTGGTGATCCCGGACGACGCGTACGGCGGCACGTACCGGCTCTTCGCCCGGATCGCCCAGCGCTGGGGCCTGGAGTTCACCCCGGCCAAGGTCTCCGACCCGGACGCGATCCGGGCGGCGGTGCAGCCCGGCCGCACGAAGATCGTCTGGCTGGAGACGCCGACCAACCCGCTGCTCGGCATCGCCGACATCGCCGCCCTGGCCGGTGTCGCGCACGACGCGGGCGCGCTGCTGGTGGTCGACAACACCTTCGCCTCGCCGTACCTCCAGCAGCCGATCGCGCACGGCGCGGACGTGGTGGTGCACTCCACCACCAAGTACATCGGCGGGCACTCCGACGTCGTCGGTGGCGCGCTCGTCGTCGCCGACGCCGCACTCGGCGAGGAGCTGCGCTACCACCAGAACGCGATGGGCGCGATCAACGGCCCGTTCGACGCCTGGCTCACGCTGCGCGGCATCAAGACCCTCGGGGTACGGATGGACCGGCACTGCGACAACGCCGAGCGGCTCGCCGCGTACCTCGACGGGCACGCCAAGGTGGCCCAGGTGATCTACCCGGGGCTGCCCTCGCACCCCGGTCACGAGGTGGCCGCGAAGCAGATGCGCCGGTTCGGCGGCATGATCTCGTTCCGCGCCGCCGGCGGTGAGGACCACGCCGTCGAGATCTGCAACCGCACCAAGCTCTTCGTGCTCGCCGAGTCGCTGGGCGGCGTGGAGTCCCTGATCGAGCACCCGGGTCGGATGACACATGCAAGTGCTGCCGGCTCGCCGCTTGAAGTTCCCGGCGATCTCGTGCGACTGTCTGTCGGCATCGAGACGGTCGACGACCTGCTCGCCGATCTGGAGCAGGCGCTGGGCTGACCGCTGGGGAGGATGGCCGTGCAGGACATCAAGGCGACCTGGGTCGGGACGACCGCCAAGCAGATCGCCCGGGGCGTACGCCGGGGTGACGTCTCGGCCACCCAGGTCGTCGCCGACCACCTCGAGTACATCTCCCGAGCCGACCGCGAACTGGCAGCGTTCCGCGCCGTTCGCGGCGGCGAGGCGATCACCGAGGCGGAGAAGGTCGACGAGCAGGAGGACCTGGCCAACCTGCCGCTGGCCGGGGTGCCGGTGGCGGTCAAGGAGAACACTCCGGTAGCCGGCCTGCCCACCTGGAACGGGTCGGCGGCCGCTCGCAGCGACGTCGCCGAGGCCGACCACGAGGTGGTGCGTCGGCTGCGCGGTGCCGGCGCGGTCATCCTCGGCGTGACCCGCATGCCGGAGCTGGGGCTGTGGGCACTCACCGACGACGACAGCGCGGTGACCCGTAACCCGTGGGACAGCACGCGTACCCCCGGGGGGTCCTCCGGTGGCGCGGCCGCCGCGGTGGCGGCCGGGCTGGTGCCGATCGCGCACGGCAACGACGGCCTCGGTTCGATCCGGATCCCCGCGGCCTGTTGCGGCCTGGTCGGGCTCAAGCCCGGTCGCGGCGTGGTTCCCTGCCAGCTCGGCGCGGACGACTGGTTCGGTCTGACCGAGCACGGCATGCTGACCAGCACCGTCGCCGACGCGGCGGTTGGCTTCTCGGTGCTCGCCGGTCGGCGTCCCGAGAAGCTGGTCCCGCCGCAGCGGCTGCGGGTGGGCGTCTCGCTGCGCTCGCCAGTGCGCGGTGTCGCACCCGACGCGCCGAACCGGGACGCGGTCGCCGCCGCCGGCCGGCTTCTCGCCGCCGCCGGGCACGACACGGTCCCCGCCGACCCGGTCTACCCCACCGCGCTCGGCCTGCAGGGCATCGCCACCTGGTTCGCCGCCGCCGCCACCGACGTCCGAGCCTCCGGGCTGGACCGGCGTGGCCTGCAACGGCGTACCCGGCGGCACGTCGCGCTGGGTGAGTGGGCGCAGCGCCGCGGCTACGTGCGGGAGGCCGACCGTGCCGCGTGGCGGCAACGGTCGGTCGACTTCTTCACCGACCACTCGGTCGACCTGCTGCTCACCCCGGCGCTGGCCACCGCGCCGCCCGAGGCGGCCCGCTGGTCGGAGAGGTCCTGGCGGGCGAACATGACAGCCAACATCCGGTACGCCCCGTACGCCGCTCCGTGGAACATCGCCGGCCTGCCGGCGGTCGTGGTGCCGGTGGGTCGGCGCCCGGACGGCCTGCCGGTCGCCGTGCAACTGGTCGGTCCGCCCGGCTCGGAGCTGCTGCTGCTCGGTGTGGCCGGCCAGTTCGAGATGGCCGCCCCGTGGGCGCGCCACGCCCCGGGCTATCCCCGCGTCGGAACGGGGTCGCCGGCCACCGCATGATCGTCTACGGTGTGCGCGCATCAACGCGCGGACCGGGGGCTCTCATGCACTGCCAGACCTGTGGGGGCGCCACGTCCCCCGAGCACAACGAATGCCAGCGGTGCTACACACCGCTGGGCCAGCCCGCCGTCACTCCCGGGCTGCCGACCTACCGGGTGCGCGGGCTCGGTCTGGCCGCCCGCATCGCGGTCGGCGCGACCACCGTGCTGTACCTGGCGGTGGCGCTCTCCCCGCTGGTGGGGATGGCCCTGGCTCGGCAGGCCCGGGTCGACAACGAGCATGAGCTGCTGCTCGCCGCGTTGATCGTGCAGGTGGTGCTGTCGCTGCCCATGGTGGCCGCGTACCTCACCGCCGCCGTGCTCGTGATCATCTGGACGTGGCGGGCGCGGAAGAACATCGAGGCGTTCCCAGGCGCGCTGCCGACGCTCGGTGCAGGGTGGGCGATCGCCGGTTGGCTGGTGCCCTTCGCGAACCTCGTGATGCCGGTCCGGGTGATCGCCAACGTGGCGCGGGACAGCCTCTGGCGGCGCTTCACCCCGGACCTGGTGACCGTCTGGTGGAGTGCCTGGCTGGTCTTCAGCATTGGCGAGCGGGTGGTCAGCCGCCTCGACAGCCGGGCGTACGACAAGCTGCCGGAGACACCATCCACCAACGGCGACTACCAGGCGTACGGCGACTACTACCGCGACTCGCTCCTGCGCAACGCCGTGCCCGCGGTGGCCTGCGTGATCGCCGCGGTGGCGCTGTACCTGCTGATCCAGCGGATCTCCGCAGCCCAGGAGGCCCGCGTCGCCCGCGCGGTGCCAGCGTGGCCGAACGCCCCGGTCTGGCCGAACGCCCCGGTCTGGCCGGCCGGGTCGGTCCCGCCTGGTTTCGCCCCGGGGCCGGGCCCGGTCGGTGCGCCGCAAAGGACTCCGGAGGCGGGTGGCACGATCGGGGCATGACGGAACTGGTCAGTCTCGACGACGTGCGGGCCGCACGGGAGTTGCTCGCCGGCGTCATCCGGACCACTCCGCTGGAGCCCTCCCGTCCGCTCAGCGCGGCACTGGGCGGGCCGACCTGGCTCAAGTGCGAGAACGTGCAGCGTGCCGGCTCGTACAAGGTGCGGGGCGCGTACGTGCGGATCTCCCGGCTGTCGGCCGAGGAGCGGGAGCGGGGCGTGGTCGCGGCCAGCGCGGGCAACCACGCGCAGGGCGTGGCCCTCGCCGCCGGCCTGGTCGGCACGCACGCCACCGTCTTCATGCCGGTCAACGCGCCGCTGCCGAAGGTGGCCGCCACCAAGGGGTACGGCGCGCAGGTCGAGTTGGCCGGCAACACCGTCGACGAGTCGCTGGTCGCCGCGCACACGTACGCCGAGCGCACCGGCGCGGTGCTGATCCACCCGTTCGACCACGCCGACGTGATCGCCGGTCAGGGGACGGTGGCGCTGGAGATCCTCGAACAGTGCCCGGAAGTGAAGACGATCATCACCGGGGTGGGTGGTGGCGGGCTGATCTCGGGCATGGCGGTGGCCGCGAAGGCCTTGCGACCGGACGTCCGGATCATCGGCGTCCAGGCCGCCGGTGCGGCGGCGTTCCCGCCCTCGCTGGTGGCCGGGGAGCCGGTCCGGCTGCCCACCTTCTCCACCATCGCCGACGGCATCGCGGTCGGTCGGCCGGGGGAGATCACCTTCAACCACGTGCGGAAACTCGTCGACGAGATCGTCACGGTCTCCGAGGAGGACATCTCCCGGGCCCTGCTGATGCTGTTGGAACGCGGTAAGCAGGTCGTCGAGCCGGCCGGGGCGGTCGGCGTCGCCGCGTTGCTGGCGGGCGTGGTCGAGGTGGAGACGCCGGTGGTCGCGGTGCTGTCCGGCGGCAACATCGACCCGTTGCTGATGCTGCGGGTGATCGAGCACGGGTTGGCCGCCGCGGGTCGCTACCTGCGGGTGACAGTGCGCTGCTCGGACCGGCCGGGACAACTCGCGTCGCTGCTCAGCCAGATCGCCGAGCACCGGGCCAACGTCGTGGACGTGGAGCACCAGCGGGCCAACCCACACCTCGGCCTCGGCGAGGTGGAGGTGGCGCTGTCGGTCGAGACCCGGGGCGTGGAGCACTCGGACACGCTGATCAGCGCCCTGCGGGCCAGCGGCTACCAGGTGGTTTTCGCCGCCGAGGCGTGACACCGGTGGGTGCCACGCCTCGGAAGCGGTGCTGGGGAGCGGCTCGTAGGGCCGCCGCCGATCAGCCGGAGAACGGCTCGAAGCTGACCACTGTCACCTTGATGTCGGCGCCGCTCGGCGCCGTGTAGGTGCAGGTCTGCCCGGGCCGACCGCCCAGGATGGCCTTGCCGAGCGCCGACTCGGGGCTGTAGACGGTCAGGTCGGTGGTGGCCGCGATCTCCCGCGAACCGAGCAGGAAGGTCTCGGTGTCGTCGGCGTCGTCATCGAAGTAGATCGTCACGACCATGCCGGGCGAGACCGCGTCCGCCGTCGGCGCCTCGCCGACCTTCGCAGTGCGCAGCAGCTCCTGGAGGTAGCGGATGCGACCTTCGGCCTTGCCCTGCTCCTCGCGGGCGGCGTGGTAGCCGCCGTTCTCCCGCAGGTCGCCCTCCTCGCGCCGAGCGTTGATCTCGGCTGCGATGGCCGGGCGGTTGGCGATGTGCTCGTCGAGCTCGGCCTGGAGGCGGTCGTGCGCGTCCTGCGACAGCCAGGTGGCGGGCGCCTCGTTGCCAGTGGACACAGGCGTTCTCCTCAGTTGTGCGTGGCTGGCTGACAGGTGAACTACCAAGTTACCAGTGCAGTACGACACAGGGTGTCGGCCATCACCGCCGGTGCCCGGATCCGACACCGCGCGTAGGTGCTTCCCGGCCCTCGTGGCCGGGGCTGTTATGGCAGGTCAGGACACCGGTCGGCAGCGCATGACCTCGCCGATGAACGGCCGTGCGGTGGTGGCCAGGCGGTGCCGGGTCGTCACGTGCCGGCTGCCGGGCTCGGCGGTCACCGTGACCTGTTCGCGAGCCACCTCGGCGCCCGCGCGGTCCCGGGCACGCAGCAGGCAGACCGCCGATCCGCCCGACGGCACTGTCACCCGAAAGTCGACCAGCACCTGATTGTCCGTGATGTCGGTGTAGGTGATCACCTGGGCGTCATAGACCGGGTCACCGTACTGGCGGTAGAGCCGGACGGAGATCACGGTCAGCGTGGCCACGAGCGCCAGCAGCACCACCGCCGCCAGCAACGTGCGTCGCCGCCGTCCGCCCGGTGCGCGGCGGCGGCCGTAGCGCCCGGCCGGGAAAACCGGAGCACCTCGTGAAATTGTGGCGTGCGTCTCGGTCACCGGCGGGTATCTCCTGGCGTTGTTGTCGGCGGCATCAGCAAGAATGACAGAGTCCCATCCTCCCACCCGGTCCAGCGGCAGGAATGGCAGGTCATGCCCGCGCTGCTGACCGACGACTGGGGTGCGGTGAGGAAAGATCCCGGCAGGTCAGCCGGTCGAGCCCGGTCGGGTCCACCGTCCGGCACAGACGAGGAGCGCCGACGTTGGCAGAGCAACTGCGTCTCATGGCCGTGCACGCGCACCCGGACGACGAGTCGAGCAAGGGCGCAGCGACGATGGCGAAGTACGTCGCGGAGGGGGTGGACGTCCTGGTCGTGACGTGCACGGGCGGCGAGCGCGGGAGTGTGCTCAACCCCAAGCTCGACCGGCCGGACGTGTGGGCCAACATCGCCGAGATCCGGCGTGCCGAGATGGACGCCGCACGGGCGATCCTCGGCGTCGACCAGGCGTGGCTCGGCTTCGTCGACTCCGGCCTGCCCGAGGGTGACCCGCTGCCGCCGCTGCCCGAGGGTTGTTTCGCCCTGCAGGACGTCGAGGTGGCCGCCGGGCCGCTGGTGCGGCTGATGCGCGAGTTCCGTCCGCACGTCGTCACCACGTACGACGAAGAGGGCGGCTACCCGCACCCGGACCACATCATGTGCCACAAGGTGAGCATGGCCGCCTTCGAGGCCGCCGGTGACCCGGAGCGCTACCCGGAGCTGGGCGCGCCCTGGCAGCCGTTGAAGCTCTACTACGACATCGGCTTCTCCAAGGGCAAGATCATGGCCCTGCACGAGGGCATGCTGGCCGCCGGTCTGGAGTCGCCCTACGAGGAGTGGCTCAAGCGGTGGGAAGACCGGCCCGACAAGGGCCCTCGGATCACCACGCGGGTGGAGTGCGCTGACTACTTCACGGTTCGCGCCGACGCGCTGCGCGCCCACGCCACCCAGGTCGACCCGGACGGCTTCTGGTTCCAGGTTCCGATGGAGCTGCAGCAGCGCGCCTGGCCGACCGAGGACTACGAGCTGGCCCGCTCGATGGTCGACAGCCCACTGCCCGAGTCGGATCTCTTCGCCGGGGTGCGGGAGACGGCCCACGCACGCTGATTTCCGTCGGGTCTACCCTGGTTACCAACCGCACATCGGAGGAACGCCATGCTGACCGCTGCCCAGGTGCTCGCGGAGAACAACTTCGGGGACACCCGCACGGGTGGTCTGGCCGGGCCGATGGGCCTGTTCCTCATCCTGCTGCTGGCCACCGCGACCATCCTGCTGATCCGCAACATGAACGCTCGGCTGCGCCGCCTGCCCGACCGGTTTCCGCAGCAGGCGGGGCCGACCGACCCGACCAGGGCCGATGCGGCAGTCGTCGATCCGACAGACGGGACCGGGGGGCGTGATTCATCCACGCCCACTCCCAATGGGCACCAGCAGCAGCGGAACGGGTAGTCCGCGCATGAATCACGCCGAACCGGTTGGTCGCCCCCTGTTGCGGCCACCCGGTTTGGCTTAGCCTTCCGCCGGGGGGACCAAAAGTCCCCGAGCCGTGTGCGGGAGGGGGCGCCGATGACCAGCACAGCAGCGGCCGCCCACCGTAACCTCGGTCGGTCGGCTGACGGGGGAGGTCGATGACCTCCGGTCCAGCCGGTGGCTCGTTCGACCGGCTCGGTGTGCGGGGCACACCGGTCCGGTTGCTCGTGCTCACCGCCGCCGTCGCGCTGACCGCCGTGGCCGCCGCCGCAGTCGGGCTGACCCTGCCGGTCAAGCTGCCGGTCGACGACCCCCTCGGCGGTCCGGCCCGCTTCGGCATCGCCGTCGCCGTCCTCGCTCTCGCCCAGCTCGCCCGACTGCGGTTCCGTTCGTCCGCGGGCATGGTCAGCATCACCTGGGGCGAGGCCGCGCTGATCGTCTGCCTCTACCTGGCTCCCGCCGGCTGGCTCCCGTCCGCCACGCTGCTCGGCACCGGGCTGGCCTGGACGATGCTCTCGCTGCACAACGACCGCCGCCCGGTCCTGGAGCTCGTCCGGATCGCCGCGTCGCTGGCCGCCGCGTCGGCACTGGCCGTCTCCGTGACCACCGCACTCGGGCGACCGCTGCTCGCCCCGCCCACCCCGAAGCTCGCGCTGGCCCTGATCGCCGGGTCGGTGACCTATCTCCTGGTGACCGCCTGGCTGGGCGGGGTGACGCTGGGCCTGCGGCACGGCCTGCCGATCGGGCCGCCGCTGCTCGCCGCGCTGCGCGGCAAGCTGTTGATGTTCGTCGGCAACGTGGCGGTCGGCCTCGTCGTGGTCGCCCTCCTGGAACTCGACCCGCGCTGGTTGCTGTTGCTGCCGCCGCTGCTCTGGCTGCTGCAACAGACCTACGGTTACCGGCTGCGCTCCGATCAGGAGCGCCGCACCTGGAGAGCGTTCGCCGAGGCCACCGCGGCCCTCAACCAGCTCGACGAGCGCGGCGTGGCCACCGCGGCGGTCACCGGAGGGCTGACGCTGTTCAACGCCGAGCTGGTGGACGTCGACGTGGCGCGGGCCGACGGCCGGTGGCACCGGTACCGGGGCGACGCCGGCGGTCAACTGGTCGACCGCGAGACGGACCCACCGGACCAGTCGGAGCCCGACGAGCACGAGCTGAGCCGGGCACTGTCGGTCGGCGCCGCGCCGGTCGGTCGGCTGCGGGTGCGGTTCCCCCGCTCGGCCCCGCCCACCGCGCGGGAGCGCGACGCGGTGGCCGCGTTCGGCGACGCGCTCGCCGCCGCGCTGCACGACGCCGCGACCCACCGCGAGCTGCGGCTGGTGACCGCCCGTTCGTCGTACGAGGCGGTGCACGACCCGCTCACCGGGCTGGCCAACCGGGCGGCGATGCTCGGCAAGGGCGACCAGTCGCTGCGGCAACTCGCGCACGATCACCCGGTGGCGCTGCTCCTGCTGGACATCAACCAGTTCAAGGAAGGCAACGACACCCTCGGCCACGCCGCGGGCGACCAGTTGCTGCGGCTGACCGCGAACCGGCTCGACGCGCTGGTCCGCCCCGGTGACCTGCTCGGTCGGCTCGGTGGCGACGAGTTCGCCATGCTGCTCACGGCGGTGCCGGTGCTCGGTGACCGGGCCGCGCCGATGGCCCATGCACTGCGCCAGGCCCGCGAGATCGCCGAACGGCTTGCCGCGCCGACCGAGGTGGCCGGCGTACGGATGTCGATCGAGGTTTCCGTCGGGGTGGTGGTGGCCGACGCCGGCACCGCCGACCTGACCGAGCTGCTGCGCCGGGCCGACATCGCGATGTACCAGGCCAAGGAGGGCGGCGGCAACGTCGCCGTGTACGACGGCACCCGGGACGCGGCCAGCACCGACCAGCTCGCCCTGCTGGCCGAGCTTCGCGAGGCGCTCCTGGTCGACGACCAGCTGGTGTTGGCGTTGCAACCGGCGGTCGACCTGGCCACGGGTGCGCCCACCGGCGTGGAGGCGCTGATCCGCTGGCAGCATCCCCGGCGCGGGTGGCTGAGCCCGGCCGACTTCATCCGGCCGGTGGAAAACAGCGAGCAGCTCGGCACCTTCACCCGGTACGTGCTGGACAAGGCGCTCAGCGTGGCCGCCAGTTGGGCGCGTGAGGGGCTGGACGTCCCGATCTCGGTCAACCTGTCGGCCCGCAGCCTGCTCGACCCCCGGCTGCCGGCGGAGATCGCCGACGCGCTGCGCCGCCACCAGGTGCCGCCGCACCGGCTCGTTCTGGAGATCACCGAGACGGTGGTGATGAGTGAGCTGGAGGTCATCGACGAGGTGCTGGCCACGCTCCGGTCGATGGGCGTGCAGCTCGCGGTCGACGACTTCGGCACCGGCTTCTCGTCACTGACCTTCCTCACCCGGATCGCCGTGGACGAGTTGAAGGTGGACCGCTCGTTCGTGATCCGGATGACGGACTCGCCGGAGGCGGCGGCGATCGTACGGACGACAGTGGGGCTCGCCCACGAGTTGGGCCTGCGGGTGGTCGCCGAAGGGGTCGAGACCGCCGAGCAGCGGATGGCCCTGGCCGAGCTGGGATGCACCTCCGCGCAGGGCTACCACTTCTTCAAGCCGATGCCGGCCGACAAGATCGGCGCGGTGCTCGGTACGCTGCGCGACTCGGCGGAGTCGAACGTGTTCCGGCTGCGCGCCGACGGTGCCTCCTGACCCTCCCGCACTAGTCGGTCCCGACGCCGACACCGTGGTGGTCCGGCTGAAGAAGGGCTGACGGGTCCCGGCCCGGGCCGGAGGCCCGGGCCGCCGCAACCCGGTCCTGAGGCTCCGGCCGCCGGACCATCCGGGTGGAGCCCGCGCGGTCCGCGCCAGGGCTGGTTATGGTCGTGGGCGTGAACCGACTCGTCGACGCCACCAGCCCGTACCTGCTCCAGCACGCGGACAACCCGGTCGACTGGTGGCCCTGGTCGGACGAGGCGTTCGCCGAGGCGAAACGGCGGGACGTCCCGGTGCTCATCTCGGTCGGCTACGCGGCCTGCCACTGGTGTCACGTCATGGCGCACGAGTCGTTCGAGAACGAGCAGGTCGGCGCCCTGATGAACGACAAATTCGTGTCGATCAAGGTGGATCGTGAGGAGCGCCCGGACGTGGACGCGGTCTACATGACCGCGACGCAGGCGATGACCGGCCAGGGTGGCTGGCCGATGACTGTCTTCGCCACCCCGGACGGCACCCCGTTCTTCTGCGGCACCTACTTCCCGCGGCCCAACTTCGTCCAGTTGCTCCAGTCGGTCACCACCGCCTGGCGGGAGCAGCGCGAGGAGGTCGTGCGCCAGGGCGCCGCGGTGGTCGAGGCGATCGGCGGCGCGCAGGCCGTGGGTGGCCCCACCGCCCCGCTGGACGCGCCGCTGCTCGACGCCGCGGCCGGCAGGCTGGCCAGCGAGTACGACGCCACGAACGGCGGCTTCGGGGGCGCCCCGAAGTTCCCACCGCACATGAACCTGCTCTTCCTGCTGCGCCAC
This sequence comes from Micromonospora sp. C81, assembly GCF_018070425.1. Lineage (NCBI taxonomy): Bacteria > Bacillati > Actinomycetota > Actinomycetes > Micromonosporales > Micromonosporaceae > Micromonospora > Micromonospora sp. C81. Next base: position 145,723 of record NZ_JAGPXS010000009.1, on the reverse strand, counting down.
CACCAGCGCACCGGCGACCCGCGCAGCCTGGAGATCACCCGGCACACCGCCGAGGCGATGGCCCGTGGCGGCATCTACGACCAGCTCGCCAGCGGCTTCGCCCGATACTCGGTGGACGCGCACTGGACGGTTCCGCACTTCGAGAAGATGCTCTACGACAACGCGTTGCTGCTGCGGCTCTACACCCAGCTGTGGCGGCTCACCGGTGACCCGCTGGCCCGGCGGGTGGCGCGGGACACCGCCCGCTTCCTCGCCGACGAGCTGCACCGGCCGGGCGAGGGCTTCGCGTCAGCGCTGGACGCCGACACCGAAGGCGTCGAGGGGCTCACCTACGCCTGGACACCCGCGCAGCTCGTCGAGGCGCTGGGTGAGGAGGACGGCCGCTGGGCCACCGACCTCTTCGCCGTCACCGACGAGGGGACCTTCGCCCCTCATTCCGCCTCCGCGCCGCAAGACGGCACTCCGGACGGAAAGAAGGGCGTCGAGCACGGCATGAGCGTGCTCAAGCTCGCCCGGGACGTCGACGACGCCGCACCCGAGGTGCGGGCCCGCTGGCAGCAGGTCGTCGGGCAGCTGCTCAGTGCCCGGGACACCCGGCCGCAGCCGGCCCGCGACGACAAGGTGGTGGCCGCCTGGAACGGCCTGGCGATCACCGCCATCGTCGAATTCCTCCAGGTGGCCGCGTTGTACGCGTCTCCGCAGGACGAGGACGCCAACCTGATGGACGGCGTGACGATCGTCGCCGACGGCGCGATGCGCGACGCGGCCGAGCACCTGGCTGCCGTGCACCTGGTGGACGGCCGGCTGCGCCGGGTCTCCCGGGACGGCAAGGTCGGCGAGCCGGCCGGCGTCCTGGAGGACTACGGCTGCGTTGCCGAGGCCTTCTGCTCGCTGCACCAGCTCACCGGCGAGGGCCGTTGGCTCACGCTGGCCGGCGAGCTGCTGGACACCGCGTTGGCGCACTTCGCCGCGCCCGGTGGTGCCTTCTACGACACCGCCGACGACGCGGAACGGCTGGTGGCCCGGCCCGCTGACCCGACCGACAACGCCACCCCGTCCGGCCGGTCGGCGTTGATCGCCGGGCTGGTCGCGTACTCGGCGCTGACCGGGGAGACGCGCTACCGGGAGGCCGCCGAGGCGGCGCTCGCCACTGTCGCGCCGATCGTCGGTAAGCACCCCCGATTCACCGGCTACGCCGCCATGGTCGGTGAGGCGTTGCTCTCCGGGCCGTACGAGATCGCCGTGGTGACCGACGATCCGGCTGGCGATCCCCTGGTGGCCGCGGCTCGACGGCACGCCCCGCCCGGGGCCGTGGTCGTCGCCGGGCAACCGGACCAGCCCGGCGTGCCGCTGCTCGCCGACCGTCCGCTGGTCGACGGGCGGTCCGCCGCGTACGTCTGCCGGGGGTTCGTCTGCCAGCGGCCGGTGACCTCGGTCGAGGAGCTGGTCGCCGAGCTCAGCTGAGCGCCCCGCCACGCCCTGTAGTGCCCGCGCTCCCGGCGCCGCCCGTCTCCGGACCGGGCCGGCGGCGCGGGTGCCGGCCCTCCGGGTGGGCGTGCCGATGGCCCGGATAGGCTGGCCGCGCTATGGATTCCCGTACCGGTCTGCCTGTTGTCGGCATGGTGGGTGGCGGCCAGTTGGCCCGGATGACCCACCAGGCCGCGATCGCCCTCGGCCAGTCACTGCGTGTGCTCGCGACCGCCCCCGACGACGGCGCGGCGCTGGTCGCCGCCGACGTCCAGTACGGCGACCACACCGACCTGGCCGCCCTGCGCACCTTCGCCAAGGGCTGCGACGTCGTCACCTTCGACCACGAGCACGTGCCCTCGGAGCACATCCGCACGCTGGCGGCGGAAGGGGTGACCCTCTACCCGCCGGCGGACGCGCTGCTGCACGCCCAGGACAAGCAGGTCATGCGGGAACGCCTGACGGAGCTGGGCGCCCCCAACCCGCTGTGGCGGCCGGTCGGCGAGCCCGCCGACCTGGTCGACTTCGGTGAGCAGGTCGGCTGGCCGGTGGTGCTCAAGGCGGCGCGCGGCGGCTACGACGGCCGGGGCGTGTGGATGGTCGACGACGCGACCCAGGCCGGCGAGCTGGCAGCAACGCTGCTCGCCGGCGGCACCCGGCTGATCGTCGAGGAGCGGGTGCCGCTGCGTCGGGAGCTGGCCGTGCAGGTCGCCCGGTCGCCGTTCGGCCAGGTGGCCGCGTACCCGGTGGTCGAGACGGTGCAGCGGGACGGCATCAACGTGGAGGTGCTGGCCCCGGCGCCCGGCCTGGACGAGGAGCTGGCGGTCTCCGCCCAGCAGCTCGCCATCGACCTGGCCACCGCGCTCGGCGTGATCGGCCTGCTGGCCGTGGAGCTGTTCGAGGTGCGCGACGAGGCCGGTCGGCCCGCGATCGTGGTCAACGAGCTGGCCATGCGGCCGCACAACTCCGGGCACTGGACCATCGAGGGCTCCCGCACCTCGCAGTTCGAGCAGCACCTGCGGGCGGTGCTGGACTACCCGATGGGCGACACCTCGCTGACCGCGCCGGTGGTGGTGATGGCGAACGTGCTCGGCGGAGAGCCGGGCGGAATGTCGATCGACGAGCGGCTGCACCACCTCTTCGCCGCCGAGCCGGGCGCCAAGGTGCACCTGTACGGCAAGCAGGTGCGACCCGGCCGGAAGGTCGGGCACGTCACGGTGCTCGGCGACGACCTGGATGACGTACGGGCACGCGCGGCGCGGGCCGCGCGCTGGCTGCGTGAGGGGCACGAGTGACCACCTCGGTCGAGAAGGAGACCCCAGTGACCACGGTCGGGCTGATCATGGGCAGCGACTCGGACTGGCCGACCATGCGGGCCGCCGCCGAGGTGCTGGACGACTTCGGCGTGGCGTACGAGGTGCGGGTGATCTCGGCGCACCGGACCCCGGTCGCGATGATCGAGTACGGGCGGGACGCCGCAGACCGGGGCCTGAAGGTGATCATTGCCGGGGCTGGAGGTGCCGCCGCGCTGCCGGGCATGGTCGCCTCGGTGACGCCACTGCCGGTGATCGGTGTGCCGGTGCCGCTGAAGCACCTGGACGGCATGGACTCGCTGCTGTCCATCGTGCAGATGCCGGCCGGGATCCCGGTGGCCACCGTGTCGATCGGCAATGCCCGCAACGCCGGCCTGCTCGCCGTACGGATCCTCGGCGCGAGCGACGACGGCCTGCGCGCCAGGATGACGACTTACCAGGAGGACCTGGAGAAGCTGGTGGCGAGCAAGGAAGCCGCCCTCCAGGCAACCCTCCCGTAGCTCGCGTCAGACCCCAGCCTCGTCGATCATGCAGTTGTGGTGCCGATAAGAAGGCACCTTGGGGGCTTTTGTCACCCACCACAACTCCATGATCGACCCCAGCCGCGAACCCCGGGCCACTCACCGCGCCCACTCACCCACGCCGCAGGGCCCCTCCGATTCACCTCATGCCGCGTAGCGCGGTCTGGAGGCGTTCCTGGGCGCGGCGTCGGCGCTCGTTGCTCGCGCCGAGCACGAGCAGCAGGATGCCGACCGGGATGAGCGCGAGCCACGGGCCGAGGCTGAACAGGGCGTGGATCGCGGTGATCGCGGTCACCGACGCGCCGACGATCACCGGTGCCTGCTGTTGGGTGGACGAGCCGAAGATCAGCACCGCGACCGCGCCGAGCAACAACAGCATCTGCCGCAGCGTGCTGGACTCGGTGGCCAGCACGATGGCCAGCGTCGGTACGAAGGCGGCGACCAGCGCCGGCCCGTACGCCACCCAGCTGCTCAGGTCCGCTCGGTGGCGCAGCTCCAACACCCCGACGAGCAGGGCCAGGGCGGCGAACGGCAGCGTGTACGCCTCGGGCAGCGCCACGTCGGCGACCCGCATCAGGATCCACCACGCGGTGATCTCGCAGACCACCACGGCCCAGAACAGGATGCGGCGTTCCACCGGCCGGCGACCGGGTCGGGTCGCCGCCACCCCGAGGACCGCACCCCAGGCCGCCAGCAGGGCGGCGATGTGTCGGGGCGAGTCGAAGGCGAGGGCCAGGGCGATCAGCGCGGCAGCGTAGCCGCTCCATTCGACTGTGGAGGCCTCGCGCTGCGCCTCGGGGCGGCGCAGCCGGGGCAGGGTCGCGGCGAGCACCTGCAGGACCGCTCCGACGGCGAGCACCCCGAACGCGGACCAGACCGCTGCCAGCCCGGCGACCAGGCCGGCGGTGAGCACGAAGAGCTGCGCCATGAGCGAGGCGAAGAGCCAGCCGAGGATGCGTGCCCGCTGGGTGGTGCCGAAGAAAGCACCGACCGCGCCCACCCCGACGGCGCTGCCGAGGGTGAACAGGGTCAACTGCCGGTCGGCCAGGCTGCCGGCGAGCCCGGCGCTGCCACCGGCAAGACCGATGGCGAACACCAGCACCCGGGCCAGCCGCAGTGAGCGGGCCCGCTCGGCCAGCGGCGGCGGTGGGGTCAGCGCGAGACCGAGCATCGCGATGGTGAAGACGGAGAGCGCGGCGACGCTGCTGGCCGGCCAGCCCCGGCCCAGCGCGGTGGGCGCGATCAGCAGGGTGACGGCTGCTCCGGGCAGCACCACCGGGACGGCCCGGGAACGACGCCCACCGCTGAACCCGGTGGCGGCCAGCGCGGCGGTCGCGGTGAGCAGCAGGGCCGTCAGCACGTGGGTCGGGTTGACCACGTCCGGCGGTGGGGTGAGCAGCTCCGGTGGCGGGCCCTGCCAGATCCGGGTCAGTGTGCGGTGCGGCTCGACCAGTGCGGTGACCAGCGCGGGCGTGATCGAGGCGAGTGCCAGGGCGGTCGGAAGGGCCGCCGCGGCCAACGCGCCGGCGGCCGGGTTGAACCGCCACCGCCGTCGCTCGGGGTCGTCCGGCAGTCGACGGAGTGCCCCGTCGAGCCGTACCGCCCAACGCCGGACCGGCTGGGCGGCGCCGGTGGGCGGCACGGTGGCCGCGCGGATCAGCTCGGCCAGCACGCCGAGCAGGGCGGCGGCGGCCGCGTAGACGCCCGCGGGGAGGCCGGTGGGGATGGCGGCGAGGGCGCTGATGCTGGCACCGCCGACCACCGCCGCGCTGACCCAGGGCAGATATTGCGGCACCTCCCGGCGGACCGCGGCCACGGCGGCCAGGCCGAGGCTGGACGCGGCCAGCGCGGCGGTCAGCACCACCTCCGCCGAGTGGTCGAACTCTGCGGCCAGCGCCGCCACCGAGCCGGGGAGGGCCAGCAATGCGGCACCGATCGCCGCACCGCCGATCTGCGCCAGGTGCGGTGGCATCCCCTCGGTCTCGATGTCGGTCACCTGCGGGCCAGCCAGCACACGGGCCAGCGCGGCCACCACCACGCCGATCAGCGCGATGCTGCCCAGGGCCAACGCTGTGGTCCAGGGTCGGACGAGGCCGGCTCCGGCGGCGTGCAACGCGACCACCCCGGCGACGGTGGCCCGGGACAGGGCCGCGCGGGCCTCCTCGGTGGCAACCGCGGCGATGCCGTACACGGTGGCGACCATCCCGCCGATCAGGACCGGCGACCACCAGGCCAGGTCGAACGCGGCCGGCGCGCCGATCGTGGCGAGCACCGCCGCCACGCCGGACACGTCCCACCGCCAGGGCGGCGGGAGCAGGATGCCTGCCGCGACGGCCAACAGCGCCAGCGCGACCGGAGCCTGCCAGGTGGAGCCGCCGACCGGCGCGGCGGGCCAACCGATCAGGTCGCCCTTCCAGATCGGACCGGGTGTGGCGAGCACACCGACGCCACCGCGCACCGCGGACCAGCCGGCGAGTACGCCGATGAGGGCACCGCCGACGGCGAGGCCGAGGATCGGCCCGCGTCGCCACTCCTCCGGCATGGTGCGTGCACCCACGGCGACCACCAGGACCAGTGCGGCGGCCACCGCCAACTGCCCGCCCGGGGCGAGCACCGCACCGATCCGCACCAGGGTGGCGATCAGGGCGGTGGTGACCGCGGCGGCGGCCAGGTCCGAGCCGTCCAGGGTGAGGTCGGCGCGTCGGCCGGCGTCGATCGACGGGGCCAGGAAGAGCAACACCGCCGCGACCAGCAGCAGCGCGCCGACCCAGGCGTCGGCGACGGTCGCACCGGGTGCGCCGAACGCGGCGGCGGTGACCACCAGGGCGCCCAGCCCGGTGCCGACCGACAGCGGCGCGGGGATGCGGCGCTGGGAGACCTGCACGACGGCGGCGTAGCCGAGGGTCACGCAGACCGCCAGGAAGCTGGCGGCCAGGACCGGGACGGTCACCTCCCGGAGGCTGGCCGGGGTGGGGGTCGGGTCGGTCGGCATGGTGGCGGCCACGAACGCGGCCACGGCCCCGGGTAGCGCGAACGCGGCGCCTCCGGCCGCCCAGGCGGTGACGGTGTCGGAGGCGGCCGAGGCGATCCGGACCCGGGGTGCCAGGGCGACCAGCGTGCCGGCCGCGAACAGGGTGAGCAGGACCGCGGCGGTGAGGGTGGGGCTGGCGAGGCTGGCGCCAGCGCCGAACAGGCCCACCACGGCCGCACCGACGGCGTGTGCCACCGCGGCTCGGTCGGTGCGGGCGGAGAGCCCGATGACGCCGATGCCGATCGAGGTGGCCACCATCGGCCAGGGTGCCGCCGCCCAGCCGAGACCGAACGAGGCGGGAACGGCGAGTGCGGTCAGCGCCGCGCCGGCGACCGCGAACTCGCGGCGGATCTCCGGGGGCAGCGCCAGCACCGCCGCGATGGTGAGCAGGAATGCGGCGCCCGCGAGCTGCCACGTGTTCGGCCCGACCGCGGCGGCCAGCTCGGCCGGGTACCGGCTGAGGTCGGCACCCCAGGCGGGCAGCGACGCCCGGACCGGCGCCACCCCGGCGCGTAGCGCGCCTCCGGCGACCACCACACCGCTGACGGTCAGCGCCACCGCCGAGGCGATCTGTGGGCCACGCCGGGCGGTCTCGGGGACGGCGCGCACTGCCAGCCCGGTCACCGTGATGACCACAGCGATCAGCAGCAACGCCCGGTCGGGCAGCGCCACCGAGGCGATTCGGCTGAGTGCGCCGATCACGGCCAGGGTGACGATGCCGGCCGCGACGTCGGGCAGCGGTGGTCGACGCAGCACCAGCGCGCCGGCCAGCCCAACCGCGGCGGCCAGCAGCAGCACCATCCCGGCGCCGGTCGCGGTCGGCACGGTCTGTGCCCGCAGCAGGGCGGTGACCGCGTACGCCAGGGCGACGGCGACCGCCACCGCGTGCAGCAACCAGGTCAGCTCGCGTAGCCCGGGCACCGGGCGCAGCGGCAGGGTGTCGGCGGAACCCGCGCTGGCGTCGATCAGCTCGCCGGCCTCCTCCGGGTCGCCCTCCGGTCGGCTCTCAGCGCTGCGCTGGCGGGGCGCCGACGGGGTGCCCGGCACCGGCAGGTCCTGCCGGACGGGGCGTTCCAGGGCCACGCCGGAGCGGGCCAGCCAGAGGTCGACGAGGGCGACCAGAGTCAGCACCAGCGCCCAGCCGCCCGGCCCGGTGATCCGGTCGTACGCCAGCAGCGGCAGCACCGGCTGCGCGGCGAGGACGGTGGCGAAACGGGGTGCCCGCAGGCCCGTCAAACGGGCGTAGCCGAATGCGACGGCTGCCGTGACCGCGAAGATCACCCCGCTGAAGACCGTGGCGGAGCCGCCGCCGGTGCCGATCCGGTCCACCGCCCAGAGGGCGTTGCCGGCGAGCGGCACCAGCAGCAGGCCGACCGCGGCGATGGTCTCGGCGGTCGAGGTGAGCCCGCGCCGGGCCAGTGCCGGCGGGGCGAGCAGCATCAGCACGGTGGCCAGGAGCAGGATGCCGAGCCGCGCCACCGCGTCCATCGAGCTGGTCGCCACCGCGGCGAAGACCACCGCGGCCACCCCGAGCAGCAGCGCGCCCAGCCCGAGGGGGATGTTCTGCACCTCGCGCGACGACGCCTCCGGCGGGTGCTCCGGGTCGTCCGCGTCCAGCCACCTCGCCCGGGGCGGGGGCGGCGGCGGGTCCTCCGGGGTGGGCGGGGTGTTCTGCCGGGGCACCCGGGGTGGCGCTCCGTTGGTGGCGGTCGGTGGCCGCCGGCCGGCACGGCGGCGCAGCACACGACGTGGCCGGGTGGCCTGCTTGAGTCGCTCCTCGCCGGCGTGGGCGAGGATGTCGCGCTGGAAGAGCGCAGCCTGCATCTTGGCGGCGATCTGCCGTTGCTCGCGGGCGATGGCGGCGTCGCGGGCCTTCATCTCCGCGATCGAACGCTCGATGTCCGCCAGGTGCTCGACCCACTGCGGCTGATCAGCCCCACAGTGCGGGCATCGCACGGCCGGCTTGATCTCCCGGCCGCACGAGGAGCATTGAAAGGTCGCCACGACACACCCCTCCACCCGCACTGTGGACTTCCACTGTCGCAGCATGCCCAAAGCTGGCGCGGATTTCGACTCTTGTCGGCGGGTCCGGGGCAAACAACGACACCGGCCGGCCACCGAATGCTCGGTGGCCGGCCGGTTGGGGTCGTGCGGTCAGGGGCGGCCCATGCCCCGGTATTCCCAGCCGGCCTGGGTCCACAGTGCCGAATCGAGACAGTTCCGGCCGTCGACCACCATGCGGCCGTTGACCAGCTCGCCAAGGGCGACCGGGTCGGCGTTGCGGAAGTCGGCCCACTCGGTGAGGACGCAGACCAGGTCGGCGCCGGCGACCGCCTCGTTGATGCCGGCCTCGTAGGTCAGCTCGGGGACCGCGCGGCGGGCGTTCTCGGTGCCCTGCGGGTCGTACACGTGCACTTCCGCGCCGGCCTTGTGCAGCAGCGCCGCGACGGCGAGCGCCGGGGCGTCCCGGACGTCGTCGGTGTTGGGCTTGAACGTGGCACCGAGCACGGCGATCCGGGTGCCGGAGAAGTCCGGGCCGGCCGGCCCGGAGCGGCGGCCGAGCAGATCGGCGGCGAGGTTGAGCACGCGGGTACGGCGGCGGAGGTTGATCAGGTCGACCTCGTGCAGGAAGCGCAGCGCCTCGCCGGCGCCCAACTCCTGGGCCCGGGCCTGGAAGGCGCGGATGTCCTTGGGCAGGCAGGCGCCGCCGAAGCCGAGGCCGGCCTGGAGGAACCGGTTGCCGATCCGCGGGTCGTACCCGATCGCGCGGGCCAGTTGGGTGACGTCGCCACCGGACGCCTCGCAGACCTCGGCCATCGCGTTGATGAAGGAGATCTTGGTGGCCAGGAAGGCGTTCGCGGCGACCTTGACCAGCTCGGCGGTGGCGAAGTCGGTGACCACCAGGGGCACCTCGCGGTCCTCCGTGGCGGCCAGGTCGAACACGCCCTTGTGCGCGGCGTAGAGCATGCCGTTGGCCCACTCGCTCTTCACGCCGACGACGATGCGGTTGGGGCGCAGGACGTCGTCGACGGCGAAGCCCTCCTGGAGGAACTCGGGGCTCCACGCCACCTCGACGTCAAGGTCGCCGGGGGTGTGCTTGCCGACGAGCTGCTCCACCCAGTCCGCGGTGCCGACCGGCACTGTGGACTTGCCGACGATCAGTGCCTTGCGGGTCAGGTGCTGCGCGAGGCTGGTGACCGACGCCTCGACGTACGACAGGTCGGCGCCCATCCCGTCGGCCCGCTGGGGGGTGCCCACGCAGATGAAGTGCACGTCACCGAACTCGGCGGTCTCGGCGATGTCGGTGCTGAACCGGAGGCGTCCGGCGGCGAGGTTGCGCCGCAGCAGCTCGTCCAGGCCGGGTTCGTGGATGGGCACCTGGCCGGCGTTCAACATCGCGATCTTGTCCGCGTCGACGTCGAAACCGAGCACGTCGTAGCCCAGCTCGGCGTAGCAGATGGCGTACGTCGCACCGAGGTAGCCAGTCCCCAGGAACGTCACCCGCGGCCGAGGAGCGCCCGAGGGCGGTGTCACCGCGGCGATGGCGGGGGTCGGCTGGATGGTGGGATAGGGGATCGTCACGCCTGTATCTCCGCTCGCACTGGCGGCGCGTCGTCGCGTCGCATTCTGCCGGGGCGCCTAAGCGGGGCACCGAAGGGGTGGCTCACTGTCTGTCCTCCATCATCGCCCAGCGGCGTGGGTGCACCCGCATGGCCCATGCCTACGCGCCGGTAACATCACCTGAACTGCAGTCGCTAGTCTTCAGTCTGCGCGGTCGGCGGTCAGGAGTCGTCACAGACTGCGCATGATAGCGGTGAAGGGGAGGGGCCGACATGGCCGCAGGCGAGTCGTTCGACGTCTACCGGTTGCCCGAGGAGCACGTGGCGATCCGGGACGCGGTCCGGGAGGTCTGCACGGCGAAGGTGGCGCCGCACGCCGCCGAGGCCGACGAGACCGGAGAGTTCCCCAAGGCGTCCTACGACGCGCTGAGGGGGGCCGACTTCCACGCACCGCACATTCCCGAGGAGTACGGCGGCGCGGGCGCTGACGCGCTGGCCACCGCCATCGTGATCGAGGAGGTCGCCCGGGCGTGCGCGTCCTCCTCGCTGATCCCGGCGGTGAATAAACTTGGCACGATGCCGCTGTTGTTGTCCGGTTCCGAGGAGCTCAAGCGCCGCTACCTGACGCCGGTGGCGGCGGGTGAGGCCATGTTCTCGTACTGCCTCTCCGAGCCGGAGGCGGGCAGCGACGCGGTGTCGATGACCACCCGGGCGGTGCGTGACGGGGATCACTGGGTGCTCAACGGGGTGAAGCGCTGGATCACGAACGCCGGCGTGTCGGAGTTCTACACCGTCTTCGCCGTCACCGACCCGTCCGCGCGGTCCCGGGGCATCTCGGCCTTCGTGGTCGAGAAGTCCGATGCCGGGGTGAGCTTCGGCGCGCCGGAGAAGAAGCTCGGCATCAAGGGCTCGCCGACCCGCGAGGTCTACCTCGACAACGTGCGGATCCCCGCCGACCGGATGATCGGCGCGGAGGGCACCGGCTTCGCGACCGCGATGAAGACCCTGGACCACACCCGGGTCACCATCGCCGCGCAGGCCGTCGGGATCGCGCAGGGCGCGCTCGACTACGCCAAGGGGTACGTGGCTGAGCGCCGGCAGTTCGGCAAGGCCGTCGCCGAGTTCCAGGGCATCCAGTTCATGCTCGCCGACATGGGCATGAAGCTGGAGGCTGCCCGGCAGCTCACGTACGCGGCGGCCGGCAAGTCGGAGCGCGGCGACGCGGATCTGACCTACTTTGGCGCGGCAGCCAAGTGCTTCGCCTCGGACGCCGCCATGGAGATCACCACCGACGCGGTGCAACTGCTGGGCGGCTACGGCTACACGCGGGACTATCCGGTCGAGCGGATGATGCGCGACGCCAAGATCACGCAGATCTACGAGGGCACCAACCAGGTGCAGCGCATCGTCATGGCTCGGCAGCTGCTCAACGGTCTCGTCTAGGTTCTTCTCCCGCCTGGCTCCGCCCAGACTGACGTGACATGACGAAGGCCGGCACCGCCTTGGCGGTGCCGGCCTTCGTCCGTGGTGACTACGTGAGCCAGGGCAGTCTCCGGACCAGGGGAGTGTTGGCCCACCAGCGGCCGAGGCCGAAGGTGGCGCCGGCTCCGGCGGCGGCGATCCCGATGAGCAGCGCGGCCAGGATGAGGTGGTCGTCGATGATCGGGTTGGTCTTGGGAGGCAGCACGACGGTGTACATCATGATGAGCATCAGCGCGCCGGCTCCGGCGGCGATTCGCATCCCGATGCCCAGCAGCAGGGCGACGCCGATGGCGGCCAGGCCGACCATGAAGGCGATGTCGGCGAACGTGGTGCCGGCGAGGTTGTGGTAGAAGCCGGCGAAAGGCCCTTCCGCTCCAGCGAGGAAGCCCTTCGTGGGGTGGCCGCCGTCGACCCAGCCCTTACCGTCCGGGGTCGCGTAGCCCAGGCCGAACAGCTTGTCGACGAATGCCCACAGGAAGGTGAAGCCCATCCCGATTCGGGCGGCGAACCAGGCGTACCTGGCCACTGTCCGGGCGGTGGTGCCGCCACCGGTGGCCGGCGTGTCGGTGGTGCCTGCCGCCGGCTCGGTCCCCGACGCGCTGCGGGGAGTCCGGTCGAGACGCGGGGGGACGATGGCGTTCATGGCATCCTCCATCTTTGCCGCCAGCCTGGTCGACCGGCGCTCAACTACAGTTCACGGCAACCGGCGCGGTGCCAGTAGGACCACAGGGCATCGATGCGACGGGACCAAATCCCTGTCCGGTGGGACCTCTGTCCTGCTCCCACGAGATCGGGGTCCTGCGGTCAGGCGAGGTCGATCGTCTCGTCGACGTCGCGGCGAGGGGCGGAAGGCCCACCCGGTTGCCCGTACCCGATCCGCATGACCATCTGAGGCGTGCCGTACCTGCCGAGGGCCAGTCGCAGCTGCTCGCGGGCTCGGGGTACCTCGATGGGCTGGGACAGCATGGAGACGGCGAGGCGGCTGTCGGTGGCGGTGAGGAGCACGCGTTGCAGCGCCTGGCCGGCGGTGATCTGGTCGGTGGCGCTGTCGCCCTGGACACCGAGCACAGCGACGAGTGGTTCAGGTTCGAAGTCCCGGCCGGGCGCGCGGGTGCGTACCCCGAAGGCCCGTTGGGGTAGCAGGTCCTGCGGTTCGGGGACCGGCCCGCCGGCCTCGACCGGGATGCCGTCAACGGCGGGCGAGGTGCGGATCCACCGCGTCAGCTCCGCCCGGTAGGCACAGTCGCGTTCCAGCACCCGGTTGGCGCTGCGGGCGATCTCGGCGACCGTCTGGACCGCGCCCGCTCCAATGACCATCTCCAGCCATGCGCCCTCGGCCCGGGCGGCCTCGATCAGACGCCACCGTGCGTCCGCCGCTACCGGGTTCGGCCAGAACGGCCTGCGGTTGCTGTGCCGTCGGGGGATCGCGGAATACAGGTCCTGCTCGGCCGGAGTCGCGGGCCGTGGCCGGGCGGGGACCAGCAGGGCCACGGTATCCAGATCATGTGGATGCGGACGGAGCCGCACCTCCGCCGGAGTGCCAGCGACGGCGAGCGCCAGGCGAAGGTTGAACACGGCGGCGCCGCAACTGAGCCGTGCCGCCCAGCGGTTGGGGTCACCGACCTGCGGCAGCCGGTCCGGATCGATCCGCACCTCGATGCCACCGTCGGAGAGTCGGAAACGCCAGGGCTGACTGTTGTGCAGCGACGGCGCCCGAATCGCTGCGGCCACCGCAGCGCGAAGCCCGGCAGGTGTGAACGTGGTGCTGATCATCGCGGCACATCCTTCACGGCGCAGAGATGCAGGTCAGCCCGGCCAGGTCCCGGTGTGGGACCAGCCCTCACCATCGCGTCAGCCGGGGCCGGACCGGCAGGGCCGGACGTCCCAAGGGTGCGGGCCCCCGGTCCCTGTCCACCCGCGGGTGACGGGACCTTCGGCCCTGTGTCCACCGGAGCCGCACCTGTAGAAAGGGGAGATGATCCGTGTGTTCCTCCTCGACGACCACGAGGTCGTCCGCCGTGGTCTGACCGACCTGCTGCACGCCGCCGGCGACATCGAAGTGGTGGGTGAGTCAGGGTCGGCACGGGAGGCCACGGCGCGCATCCCGGCACTGCGGCCGGACGTGGCGATCCTCGACGCACGCTTGCCCGACGGCAGTGGCATCGACGTGTGCCGGGACGTACGCACCGTCGACTCGTCGATCCGGGGTCTGATCCTCACCTCGTACGAAGACGACGAGGCGCTGTTCGCGGCGATCATGGCGGGAGCTGACGGATATGTGCTCAAGCAGATCCGCGGCACCGACCTCGTCGACGGGGTCCGCCGGGTGGCGGCCGGCCAGTCGCTGCTCGACCCGGCGGTGACCCAGCGGGTGCTGGAGCGCATCCGCAACGGCGTCGAGCAGCCGCGCGAGCTGGAGATGTTGACCGAGCAGGAGCGCCGGATCCTGGGGTACGTCGCCGAGGGGCTGACCAACCGGGAAATCGCCGGAAAGATGTTCCTCGCTGAGAAGACCGTCAAGAACTACGTGTCGAGCCTGCTGGCGAAGCTGGGGCTGGAACGGCGTACGCAGGCTGCGGTGTTGGCCACCCGGCTCCTCCGCCCGCACCCCTGACCGTCAGTCGCCGAGCGGGACGCTCCAACACAGGCGCGTCCCGCGGGGTTCCGCTGGTTCCACAGCGAATTCACCACCCAGGCCGGCGGCACGCTCGCGCAGGTTGACCAGGCCGCCGCGGGCGGCGTCGGGGCTCGTGCCGACCCCGTCGTCGTCGACGGTGAGGGTGAGCCGTGGTCCGCTGACCTCGACCAGCACCTTGACCTGGCTCGCGTGCGCGTGTCGGATCGTGTTGGACAACGCTTCCCGGAGTACCGCGAGCAGGTCCGGGCGTACGGCGTCCGGCACGGCACTGTCGATCGGTCCGGAGATCTCTAGTGCCGGGCGGAACCTCAGTGACCTGGCGGCGGCGTCCACGGCGTCGCGGATCTCGGTCCGCAGGGCCGCGCTCATCGGGGTCCGTAGTTCGAAGATGGCTCGCCGGATGTCCCGGATCGTGGAGTCGAGCTCGTCGACTGCGGCGTTGATCCGCTGGCTGACCTCGGGCCGGGCGATCAGTGGCGCGCTGCTCTGCAACTGCAGCCCGGTGGCGAACAGCCGCTGGATCACCACGTCGTGCAGGTCACGGGCGATCCGCTCACGGTCCTCCAGGACGACGAGGAGTTCCCGTTCCTCCTGAGCCCGGGCGCGCTCCATGGCGAGGGCCGCCTGCGCGGCAAAGCTGGCCAGCAGTGGCACGTCGTCGTCGCTCTGCCGCACCTGACCGGCCGGGTACGCCACGACCAGGACGCCGTGCAGGGTCTCGCCCGCCGACAGCGGGGACACGACGGCCGGGCCGTCGGTGACCGGGGCGAGCCAGGGTGCCGCCTTGGCCAGACTCTCGACGACAGTGTGCCGGCGGTCCGTCACCGAGGCGGCGAAGGTGGTCTCGGCGGCCGGCAGCACCGTGCCGACCAGCGGGGGAGCCGCGCCGTCGATCGAGTCGACGACCTCGATGGTGAACTGGCCGGCCTCCTCGTCGTAGAGCAGGACCAGCACCAGTTCGGCGTCCGCGACCTCGCGGGCGTGGCGGGCGACGAGGCCCAGCGCGTCGGTGCGGCGGACCTCGCCCAGCAGCACACTGGTGATTTCGGCGGTGGCGGCCAGCCAACGCTCACGACGGTTGGCGACGGCGTACAGCCGGGCGTTCTCGATCGCGACGCCGGCGGCGGCCGCCAACGCGACGGCGATCTCTTCGTCATCCTCGGTGAACTCGGCGGCTCCCCGCTTCTCCGCGAGGTAGAGGTTGCCGAAGACCTGATCCCGGATGCGGATCGGAGCACCGAGGAAACTGTGCATCGGAGGATGGTTCGGTGGAAAACCGTATGACTGGGGATGCTTCGTGATGTCCGGCATCCGCACCGGCCGCGGGTCGGCGATCAGCAGGCCGAGCACACCTCGACCGTGCGGCAGGTCGCCGATCCGGGCGTGCAGTTCGGCGTCGATGCCGTGCGTGATGAACTCCGTCAGGAGCCGGTCCGGGCCGATCACACCGAGCGCGCCGTAGCGGGCGTCGAGCAGCTCACACGCGGCCTCGACGATGCGGCGCAATGTGGTGCGAAGATCGAGGTCGGAGCCGATCGCCACCACCGCGTCGAGCAGAGCACGCAGCCGCTCACGACTGGTGACGACCTCGCCGACCCGTACGAGCATCTCCTGCAACAACTCGTCCAGACGCACCCGGGACAGCGGGCTCAACCCCAGCAGAGGGACGTCGCGCTGGTCGTCCTCGGACCTGTGGCGCCCGTCGTCAGCAACGTGCGAGGCATCCATCCCCTGATGCTACGGGCAGCCGACGGACGCGACGTACCGCCGGTCAGGCCACCGGGCAACCGCCACCCGTGGTCCGGCGCGCCGGGCCACCGACGGGTTCGTCGTTCACCGGTCGGGGGCCGTCTCGGTGACGGGTCGCAGCGGGCCGCCCCGCAGCGCGTACGCCAGCAGGCCCGTCACCGCCAGCACGGTGGCGCAGATGGTGGCGGCGGTGGTGCCGGCGGGCTGGATGAGCCAACTGGCGACCTGCGTCCGCACGTCCCTGCTGGGGCCCATGACGGGCAGGACCGCGATGAGGGTCCAGATCAGCGGGGCGACCCACGACAGTGCGGCACCGACCAGGGCGGCGCCGAGGGCGGTCAGCCCGAGCAGGCCGGCGGTGTTGCGCAGCACGAGGGCGAGCGGCTCGTAACGCGCGTCGGTGAGCGTGCTGAGCGACAGCAGGGCGGTGATCGCGGCACCGGCGAGGAACAGATGCACGGCACGTCGCAGCGGCCAGTTGACCGACGCGGTGTGGTCGAGGGCGTCGTCCGCGCCGCTGAGGGTGGCGCCGAACGCGACCACCGCCAACATGATGGTGAGGCTCGCGGTGCGGGCGTTGATGGTGGTCGAGTCCGTGTAGACCAGCGACAACACCCAGGCCAGCGTGATCAGCGCCGCCGCGCTGCCGAGCGCGAGGGGGACGCGGCGCGACCGTAGGTGGAGCCGGAACCATCTCATGGCTTCTTCTCCGCCAGGATCGCCAGGAGGCCGTCGCTGCGACAGCCCATCGCCGCCGCGCGGGCCGCCGCCATCCGATCTCGCTGCTCGGCCTGCGGCAGGCTCACCAGCGCCTGGTAGGCGCTCCGCACCCGCTCGATGTCCGCCGGTTCCCACCATCGCTGCGGGGTTGGCGGCTGACCGCTCAGCCAGGCCGTGGCGACTGTCCGGGCCAGGAATTCGTCGGTCTCGGGCTGGTCGCCGCAGTCCTGCCGCCAGGCGGCCTCAAGCAGTGACGGCAGGAAGTAGCCGTCGGACAGGTCGGCGCGGCCGGCCGGGTCGATCGCGGGAGTGTCGAAGACGATCGTGTCGTCGGCGTGCCGGGTCGGTGTCGTGCTCGCGCCCAGTCGCCCCCAGTAGGCGATCTGTCGGGACTGCACCGCCCGGACGGGTGCGTTGGGCAGCTTCGCCGCCATAGTTCCGAGTGCCTGGCGGGCGGGGCCGACGACGTCGGGCAGCAACGCGGCGTGCGCCCGTGCCACGCAGACCTGCGGGCCGTCGTCGTCACAGACCAGCTCGATGGCGACCGGGTCGACGACCGCCGCCCCGCGCGTTCCGCCGACGGGCAGGAGCGGAACGGCGACCGCGCCGCCGAGCACCGCCGGAAGCACGGCGAACGCGATGGCGCGGCGGCGGACCGCGCCGAGCAGCAGCAGCCCGGTCGCGGCGAGGGACACCAGCCACAGCGTCTGGAGCACGCTGACCCGGGTCGCGATCGTCTGGAAGTCGTCCAGGCCGTTGAAGGTCGGTATGAGCAGCAGCGCCGACGGCTCCGGCCGGACCCTGGTGAAACTCGCGTCGGTGTGGGCCATCGTGACGAGGTCCGGGACCAACCCCACCAGGACGAAGCCGACCACGGCGAGGATGGGCGCGGTGACCACCCGGGGCACGGCGCGGCCGGCGGCCATGCCGAGCCAACCAGCGGCGACCAGCGCCGGGACGCCGACCGCGGCGACGACGATCGCGCTGGCCGGGAAGTATCCCGCCGTCGGCACCACCCATCCGGCCGCGATGAGGAACACCAGGACGTACGCGGTCGCCACCGCGACGGCCAGCGCGCTGGCGGTCGGGACGACGCGCTGCCAGCGCGGCCGGACGGTGCTGGCGAACAACTCGTTGACCCGGTAACGCGCGTCACGCTGACCCAGCCACGCTCCGCCGGCCAGCGCGAAGGGCAGCGACACCATGAGCATCGACCGCGAGAAGATCGCCAGTTGCATCCACCGCCCGACGAAGAACTGGGTGGACGTGAGCAGCAGCACCGTGCCGGCCACCAGCGACAGCAGGCCGATGCTCAGCGCCGCCGAACGGCGCAGCTCGATGCGAAGGATGCGCCCCGTCATGCCGACACCCGGCCCCGGTGGGCGCGCAGCAGCGACGAGTAACCGCGTTCGGTGGCGCTGTCACCGGCGTCGTCGGTGCCGCCCTGCTGGGCCAGTTCGCCGGCGCTGCCCTGCCACACCAGCCGACCCTCGCTGACCAGCACCACGTCGGTGCAGGCCACCGCGACGTCCTCGACCAGGTGGGTGGAGACGAGCACGCAGCTGTCCAGACCGATGTCGCGCAACAGCTCGCGGAAGTCGAGGCGCTGCTCGGGGTCCAGGCCGACCGTCGGCTCGTCGAGCAGCAGCACCTCCGGGTCGTTGACGATCGCCTGGGCGATGCCGGCGCGGCGCAGCATCCCGCCGGACAGCGTCTTCATCCGGGTGTCGGCGCGGTCGGCCAGGCCGACCCGTTCGATGGCCCGCTGCACCGCAGCGGGGATGACCGTCTTCGGCATCTCCTTGAGCCAGGCCAGATACTCGACGAACTCCCGGACCGTGAAGCGCGGGTAGAAACCGAAGTGCTGCGGCAGGTAACCCAGGCCACGTCGGACCCGGCGCAGGTCCGCGCCGGCGGTGACGTCCTCGCCGAGCAGGGTCAGTCGCCCGGCGGACGGTTTGACCACCGTGGCCAGGGCGCGCATCAACGTCGTCTTGCCGGCGCCGTTGGGGCCGAGCAGCCCGTGCACACCGGTGCCCAACGTCAGGTCCAGCTCGTTGACCGCCAGGTGTCGGCCGGCCCGGACCTGCAACTTCTCGGCGTGCACCGCCCACGGATGGGTCGACGGCCTGGTCTCCGCCACGCTGACCGTACGCATCATGAGGTCTCCATTCGGTCCTGGCTCGGTGTCGTCATCGGAAGGTCCTGGTGAGTTCCCGTGGCCGTCGTCGGGCCCGGACGAGCAGCACGGCCGTCAACACCACGGTGGTGACCGCCCACCCGGGCAGGCTGTTGCCCGTGAGGACGGTCGGGAGCTGCCCGCCGGCCAGGCTCGGCGCCACCACACCCGCGGACCAGGTGACCGCCAGCGCGAGCGCGGCCCGGTCGACGCCCACCACGGTGCCCAGC
This sequence comes from Micromonospora sp. C81, assembly GCF_018070425.1. Taxonomy (NCBI): domain Bacteria; kingdom Bacillati; phylum Actinomycetota; class Actinomycetes; order Micromonosporales; family Micromonosporaceae; genus Micromonospora; species Micromonospora sp. C81. The sequence continues at coordinate 126,833 of NZ_JAGPXS010000009.1, read as the reverse complement.
GCCAACGTCCCGGCGGTGAAGCCCAGCGCCGGCAGCAACCAGAGGCCGACGGAGTGCCCGGTGCCCCACCCGGCCACCGCCAGCACCGGTACGACCGCGATCAAGACCCCCAACGTGCGGCGCATCAGCAGCGGCAGGCCGGTGCGCGGAGTGGTGGCCGTCAGCTCCCAGGCCGGGTCGAGTCGCCGGCTCCAGACGGCGGCCACCGGCACCAGCGGCGCGACCGGCGCGATCAGCAGCACCAGCGACGGCAGGCTGGCGAAGGTCTTCTCGAACAGCACCGCGGCCAGCATCAGCCCGGCGGCGGTGGCCAGCCAGGGCAGGACCCGTGCGGCGACCCCGGTACGCCTGCGCCGCCGACGACGCACCGGGCCGGGGCCGGCGGTGATCCCGGCGGCGAGCTCGTCGGCCACCCGGTCCAGCAGGTCCCGGGTGCCCGGGTCGACGGCACCGGTCAGCACCGCCCGGCACTCGGCGCAGACCTCCAGGTGTGCCTCCACCGCCCAGACGGTCGCGTCGTCGACGCCGGCGCCGCCCGACGCGTACCGGGAGATGAGAGCGGGCGTGGGATGAGTGGTCATGACAGCGCCTCCCGGAGTGCGATGCGGGCTCGTCGCGCGCGGGTCTTCACGGTCCCTTCCGGCATGCCGAGCAGCAGCGACGTCTCCCGGGCGGTCAACCCGTCGAGGACCATCGCGCGGAGCACCTGGCGTAGCTCCGGGGGTAGCGCGTGCAGGGCCCGTTCGAGGTTGGCGTCCATCCCGCCGGCCAGTGCCTCGTCCTCGGCGGCCGGGGCCACGGTCTCGAAGGTCTGCACCGACGGGATCCGCTCGCGTCGGGCCCGGTGGCGGAACGCGTCGATCAACCGGTGTGCGGCGATCGTCCACAGCCAGCCGACGGCGCTGCCGGAGGTGGAGGACGACTGCGCCTGACTGCCGGCCGAGCGCCAGACCGCCAGGTACGTCTCCTGTAACACCTCGGCCACCATGTCCTCGTCCGCGCAGCGCCGACGCAGTCGGGTGGTCAGCCAGGGGGAGGTACGCCGGTACAGCGCGTCGAACGCGCGCCGGTCACCCCGGGCGACCCGGCGGAGCAGCTCGCCCTCGTCGAGTCCGTCCAGACTTCGTCTCACGTCAGGCAAGACGACGCGTACCCCCGCTCCGGTTCTGTCCTGGCTGTGGCCGTCGTCACAGTTCCGCCGTGTCCGTGCCCGACCGGCGCGGCGTGACACCCCACACACCGGGAACGTCGTTCGCCTGCGGGGCGTTGGCGAGCGAGAGAATCACCTTCGGGTGAGCGCCGCACCCGGCCACCCCCACCACGACCCCTGCCTCGTCACTTCCTCGCCTCCATGGGCGGGCACCCCGCACCGCGCCCGCCGAGATCTGTGGACGCGGTGACGCCCCAGCACCGCACGTGACGACGCACCCGCTTCCGCAGAGAGACCGAGATGATGAAGCAGTTGGTGGACAAGACCGGCCCCGGCACCAAGGTGGGAGACCCCACCGAGGAGGTCCTGCCCGGTGACCTGATGACCAACCGTCAACGGGCACAACTCGTCCTCGTGCTCGGTGCGTTGATCGCGATCGGGCCGTTGACCATCGACATGTACCTGCCGGCGCTGCCCGCCATCACCACCGGGCTGCAGACCACCGAGACCGCGGTTCAGTTGACCCTGACCGGCACGCTGGTCGGCCTCGCGTTGGGCCAGTTGCTGATCGGGCCGCTCTCCGACGTGGTCGGACGACGGGTGCCGCTGCTGGCCGGGCTGGTCGCGCACATCGTGGCCTCCGTGCTGTGCGTCTTCGCGCCCAACATCGAAGTGCTCGGCGCGCTGCGCGTACTCCAGGGTCTTGGCGTGGCGGCCGCCACAGTGGTCGCGACGGCCGTCGTCCGTGACCTGTTCAGCGGAGCCTCCTTCGCCCGGATCTTCTCCCGGCTGATGCTCGTCATGGGTCTGGCGCCCATCCTCGCGCCGACCCTGGGCAGCGGCCTGTTGAGCTGGACCGACTGGCGGGGCGTCTTCGCGGCGCTGGCGGTGCTGGGCGCGTTGCTGATCGTCGTGGCCGCGCTGAAGCTCCCGGAGACCCTTCCGGTGGCGCGTCGGCGACACGGAGGGATCGGCGCCACCATGCGCGACTACCGGGGGCTGCTCAACGACCGGGCGTTCGTCGGCCTGGTGCTGGTCGCCGGGCTGGCTATGGCGGCCCTGTTCGCGTACGTCTCCGGGTCGTCGTTCGTTCTCCAGCGGGAGTACGGCCTCGACGAGCAGGAGTTCGGCCTGGCCTTCGGGGCCGGCGCGGTGGGCCTGATCGCGGCCACCCAGTTCAACGTCCGGCTGCTGCGCCGCTTCACCCCGCAGCAGATCCTGGTCAGCGCTCTGATCGCCGGCACAGCGGCGGGGCTGCTGCTGGTCATGTTCGCCGCGACCGGCTTCGGTGGTCTGGGCACCCTGCTCGCGTCGCTGTGGCTCGTCCTGGCCGCCACCGGCCTGGCAATGCCGAACGCCCCGGCGCTGGCCATGAGCCGGCACAGCGAGGCCGCAGGCACCGCCGCTGCGCTGCTCGGCGCCGTGCAGTTCGGCATCGGTGCGTTGTCGGCGCCACTGGCGGGCCTGTTCGGCACCGGGAGCGTGCCGATGGCGGTCGTCATCGCCGGCGGCATGGCCGCCTCGCTGCTCGTCATGCTTTTCGTCGTGCCCCGCGCCAGCCTGGGCACTGTCGACCCGGACCTCGCGGTCGCGCTGCACTAGGGCTCGCCGCGGGCAGACAGCGGGCGGGCCGGGTGACCGGCCCGCCCGACGATTTCAGCGGATCTCGGTGGTGTCCTCGGGGCGCGACTGACCGCGCGGCGGGGCGGACCAGGGCGACTCGCCGCCCACCCGGCGCGGCAGCGGCTCGGTCGGTGTCGAATCGCCCGGGTAACCGAGAGTGAGGGGCGCGGTGTCGCGCTCAGCGGGCGTGGGAGACGGCCAGTCGGTCAATGTGAAGTCGTCGTTGCGGGGGCCTCCGTCGGGCACGGGGGTCGGCGTCGCGGCCGGCTCGGTCGCCGGGCGTGGCCACTGCCGCCACCGCTGCCCGCTGAAGGTCGCCATCAGCAGCAGCAGACCGATCACGAACAGCGTGCCGTTCTCCACCGGCAGACGCAGCGGCAACGGATCGCCGAGCATCTTCCACTCGTGCGGGATCGCGTCCCGCACCGCGAAGGGCGCCACGAACATTCCGACGTACGGCGTGACCAGCAGCAACCCGGCCGCCAGCGGGCCCAGCGGCGAGAAGCGCAGCGTGCCGACCAGGCCCAGCAGGACTCCGCCGACGGCGAGGTACACGGCCGGCTCGATCAGGTTCGCGGTGTTGAACGTGCCAGTCTCCACCCAGCGGTCGACTGTCCGGCTCGACCCGTCCTGCCCCAGTGTGACCAGCACCCAGGTGATGGGCGCCACCACCAGCCCGGCGAGGAAGCTCCAGAGATGTCGCATCCGCGCACCGTACCGTTTTCGACATGACTGAGCACCTCTCCGCCGCACCGATCGGCAAGCCGACGTCGTACTCGCGCGTCACGCTGAGCAAGATCATGACTGCCGTCGACGTGAACCTGTACGGCACCGTGCACGGTGGGGTTCTGATGAAGTTCGTCGACGACGTGGCGGGTGCCGCCGCGGCCCGGCACAGCGGCGGAACGGCCGTCACCGCGGCGATCGACGAGATCGTCTTCTCCGAGGCGGTCCGGGTCGGCGACCTCGTGCACGCCCACGCGCAGGTGAACTGGACCGGCCAGACCTCGATGGAGGTGGGCGTACGGGTGGTCGCCGAACGCTGGGACTCGGCCGAGGACGCGGCGGTTCGGGTGGCCACCGCGTACCTGGTGTTCGTCGGTGTGGACGTGGGCGGGGCGCCGCGGGTGGTCCGCCCGGTGCTGCCGGAGACGGCGGAGGACGAGCGCCGGTACAAGGAGGCGGAGATCCGCCGGGCCCACCGCCTCGCCCGCCGTCGCGCCATCCAGGCACACCGCGCGGGCTGACCCACATGAGGTGGGCGGGTGCAGTGTGGGGCGGGCACGCGTCGGTTGGCGCACCCGGTGCGCAGAATGGCGCTTCGAGGTAGGGCAAGATGGCGCCACGGCCCATTCACAATGTCGTGCCGGGCCAGGGGAGGGTGAAGCAGTGGGTGACATGCTGTGGGCGCCGCCGGCGGACGTACGCGAGCATTCCCGGATCGGCGGCTACCTGCGCTGGCTGCGGGAGCACCGCGGGCTGGACTTCGCCGACTACGACGCGTTGTGGCGCTGGTCGACCACCGATCTGGACGCGTTCTGGCGCTCGATCTGGGACCACTTCGAGGTGGTCGCGCATACCCCGCCGACCGCGACCCTGGCCGAGCGGGGGATGCCCGGCGCACGCTGGTTCCCCGGCGCCACGCTCAACTACGCCGAGAACGTGTTGCGGATGCCGGGGCGGCTCGACGACGACCCGGTGGTGATCGCACACGGGCAGACCCGAGCGCCCGTCACGCTGACCGCCGGGGAGTTGCGCGAGCAGGTCCGCCGGGTGTCGGCCGGGCTGCGCCGGCTCGGCGTCACCGCCGGTGACCGGGTGGCGGCGTACGCCCCGAACATCCCTGAGACGTACGTCCTGCTGCTGGCCACCGCCAGCCTGGGCGCGATCTTCTCGTCCTGCGCGCCCGAGTTCGGCACCCGCAGTGTCACCGACCGGTGGCAGCAGATCGAGCCGACGGTGCTGGTCGCCGTGGACGGCTACCGCTACGGCGACAAGCCGGTGGACCGCCGCGCCGAGGTCGCCGCGATCCGGGCGGCCCTGCCGTCGCTGCGGCACACCGTCAGCATCGGTTACCTCGACCCGACCGGCCCCGTGCCCGAGGGCGTGCTGGGCTGGGCCGAGCTGGCCGCGCCCACCGACGAGCCGTCGACGTTCACGCCGGTGCCGTTCGACCACCCGCTTTACGTGCTCTACTCCTCGGGCACCACCGGGTTGCCCAAGCCGATCGTGCACGGCCACGGCGGCATCCTGCTGGAACACCTGAAGATGCTCGCCCTGCACCACGACCTGGGCCCGGCCGACCGGTTCTTCTGGTTCACCACCACCGGCTGGATGATGTGGAACTTCCTGGTCTCCGGGCCGGCGGTGGGCGCGACCATCGTGCTCTTCGACGGCAACCCGGCGGTCCGGGCGGAGCCCGGCCGGCCGGCCGAGCCCGACCTGGGTGGGCTGTGGCGGCTGGCGGCGGAGACCGGCACCACGTACTTCGGCACCTCCGCGCCGTTCCTGCTGGCCTGCCGCAAGGCCGGGCTGGTGCCCCGGGACATCGCCGACCTGTCGGCGCTGCGCGGGGTGGGTTCCACCGGTGCGCCGCTGCCCGCCGAGGGCTTCGAATGGGTGTACGAGACGGTCGGCGACCGCCTCCAGCTCCAGTCGCTCTCCGGCGGCACCGACGTGTGCACCGGCTTCGTCGGCGGTGTGCCGCTGCTGCCGGTCTACGCCGGCGAGATCGCCTGCCGCGCGTTGGGCGCCAAGGTGGAGGCCCGTTCCGCCGACGGCACCCCGGTCATCGGCGAGCTGGGTGAGCTGGTCATCACCGAGCCGATGCCGAGCATGCCGGTGGGCTTCTGGAACGACCCGGACGGCACCCGCTACCGCGAGGCGTACTTCGACGTCTACCCGGGCGTCTGGCGGCACGGCGACTGGATCACCATCAACGAGCGGGGCGGCTGCGTGATCACCGGCCGCTCCGACGCCACGCTCAACCGCGGTGGGGTGCGGCTGGGCACCGCCGAGTTCTACTCGGTGGTCGAGGGGCTCGACGAGGTGCTCGACTCGGTCGTCGTGCACCTGGAGGACGACGAGGGTGGCGCCGGTGAGCTGCTGCTCTTCGTGGTGCTGGCCGAGGGTCTGGAGCTGGACGACCCGATGCGCGCGAGGATCTGTCGCGAACTGCGGACCGCGCTCTCACCCCGGCACGTGCCCGACGAGATCCACCAGGTGCGCTCGGTGCCCCGCACCCTGTCGGCGAAGAAGCTGGAGGTGCCGGTCAAGAAGATCCTCACCGGCGTCCCGGTCGACCAGGCCGCGGCCAAGGGCGCCCTGGCCAACCCCGAGTCCCTGACAGCCTTCGCCGCCCTGGCCCAACGCCGAGCAACAGACAACACGCACGCCTGACAGCCCGGCCCGCCGGGCGGGCAGGTTACGGGAGGGTTTGGGTTACCTTTTCGGTGGCTTCGCGGCTGGTCAGCCGGGCCGGGTCGAGGTTGGCGCAGAGGACCACGGTGGCCGCCCGGGTCAGGGGGGCCAGCAGCCAGTCGACCGGGTCGGGGTGGCGGCTGGCGTCGACCAGGACCCGCGCGCCGGGCTCGATGCCCAACTCCGCGGCACGGGCCTCGGCGCGGGTCAGCAGCCGCGCGTCGGCGGGGCCCGGACCGGGCTGCGGGGTGAAGTGGTCGCCGTGTCGGCGGACCTCCACCACGTAGTCGGCGAACCCGGGCGGCACCTGCCGCAGCGGGGCGGCGAGCGGGGCCAGCGCGAGGGCGTACCGCTCGTCGGCGGACCAGGACTGCGCCTCGTCGAGCTGGTCGGCGGCGGCGAAGAGCACGTCCACGTCACCCGGTGTGTCCACCACGTTCAACTTGGCCGACCAGCAACCCAGCAGCACCGCCGCGGTCTGCCAGTGCGGCGGCAGCAGCACACCGGCCGGGGTGCCCGCAGCGAGGCCGACCTCGTCGACGAGGAGATTGGCGGTCTTCGCCACCCAGTTCGCCAGAGTGGTGCCGGAAAGTTCGGTGCGGTCACCACTGGCATCGTCGTACCAGGTGAGCAGCGGTCTGGTCGGGTCGGTCGCGATCGCGTCGGCGAACACCCGGGCAATGTTGTCGGCCATCGGCGCGAACGATACGCCCCCGCCGGCCGTACTCGTTGACGATGACAAGTCGGCGTACCGTCGGGTCGCAGTCAGCGCCGCTGCCGCGCCCCGGCGTAGGCTTGACCCCCGGAGTGTTGTTCCCCACAGACGCCAGTGCAAGGAGTCGCCCCGTGACCGCCGGTCGCCCGCCCCGCGTGCTCATCGACGCCACGAGTGTCCCCGCCGACCGTGGTGGTGTCGGTCGATACGTCGACGGTCTGCTCGGAGCCCTCGGCAAGGTGTGCGGGTCGGGGGTGGACCTGGCGGTGGTCAGTCTTCGCACCGACCTGGAGCGTTACACCCGGATGCTGCCCGGCGCGGAGATCATCCCCGCTCCGGCCGCCGTGGCGCACCGCCCGGCCCGGCTCGCGTGGGAGCAGACCGGCCTGCCGCTGCTCGCGCAGCAGGTGGGCGCGCACGTGCTGCACTCGCCCTTCTACACCTGCCCGCTGCGGGCCGGGTGCCCGGTCACGGTCACCGTGCACGACGCGACGTTCTTCACCGAGCCGGAGCATTACGACAAGTCCCGCCGCACGTTCTTCCGCAGTGCCATCAAGACCTCGCTGCGCCGCGCCAACCGGGTGATCGTGCCCAGCAAGGCCACGCGGGACGAGCTGATCCGGCTGCTCGACGCCGACCCGACACGCATCGACGTGGCCTACCACGGTGTCGACCAGGCTGCCTTCCACGCGCCCACCGAGGAGGAGAAGGCCCGTGTGCGGGCCCGGCTGGGGCTGGGCAACAGCAGCTACGTCGCCTTCCTCGGGGCCAAGGAGCCACGGAAGAACGTCCCCAACCTGATCCGTGGTTGGGCGCACGCGGTGGCCGACCGCGTCGACCCGCCGGCCCTGGTGATCGCCGGTGGTCAGGGGCACGACGACGACATCGACCGCGCTGTCGCCGAGGTCCCCTCGCACCTGCGCCTGCTGCGCCCCGGCTACCTGCGCTACGGCGACCTGCCCGGCTTCCTCGGTGGCGCGTTGGTCGCCGCCTACCCGTCCTACGGCGAGGGTTTCGGGCTGCCGATCCTGGAGGCGATGGCGTGCGCCGCCCCGGTGCTGACCACGCCTCGGCTCTCGCTGCCCGAGGTGGGCGGCGACGCGGTCGCCTACACCTCCGAGGACCCGGAGCAGATCGCCACCGACCTGGCCGCGCTTCTCGACGACGAGCAGCGGCGGTTGTCGCTGGCGAAGGCGGGGTTCGACCGGGCGAAGGAGTTCACCTGGGAGTCCAGCGCCGAGGTGCACATCGCCGCCTGGAGTCGCGCCAGTTCCTGACCCTCCGGAGCCCGGCTGGTGACCCATGCCACTCCCGGCAGGCACGTCGGGCATGATGTGCGGATGCTTTATGCGGTCATTCCAGCAGGTGGCAGCGGCACGCGGTTGTGGCCGTTGTCCCGCGCCGGCCACCCCAAGTTCCTCCACCCGCTCACCGGCACCAGCGCCTCGCTGCTCCAGGCGACAGTGGAACGGCTCGCCCCGCTGACCACACCGGATCGGACCCTTGTGGTCACCGGTGCCGCGCACGTCGCGGCGGTGGCTCGGCAACTGACCGGTCTGCCGGAGGAGAACATCCTGGTCGAGCCCTCCCCCCGGGATTCCTGCGCGGCGATCGCGTTGGCCGCTGCCGTGATCGCGATACGCGACCCGGACGCGGTGATGGGCAGCTTCGCGGCCGACCACCTGATCCGCGACCCGGAGAGCTGGGTCCGCACTGTCCAGGAGGCGGTTCGCGGGGCCGAGCAGGGCATGCTGATGACCGTCGGGATCACCCCCACGCGGGCGGAGACCGGCTACGGCTACCTGGAGACCGGCGACCCGACCGAGGGCACGCCGTGGCGGCCGGTGGCCGAGTTCAAGGAGAAGCCGGGCGCCGAGGTCGCCGAGGCGTACGTCCGTTCGGGCCGGTACCTCTGGAACGCGAGCATGTTCGTGTGGCGGGTGGACGTCTTCCTCGCCGAGCTGGCCCGCCAACAGCCGGCGCTGCACGCCGGTGTGGCAGCGATCGCCGCCGCCTGGGGCACCCCGGAGCAGGACGAGGTCCTCGGTGCGATCTGGCCGACCCTGCCGAAGATCTCCGTGGACTATGCGGTGATGGAGGGCGCGGCCACGGCGGGTCGCGTCGCGACAGTGCCGGGCGACTTCGGCTGGAACGACGTCGGCGACTTCCACACCCTCGGCGAGGTGCTGCCGACCGACGACGCGGGCAACGTGGTGCTCGGCACCGACGCCAAGCCGGGTGTGCTGCTGCGCGACAGCGCCAACATGGTGGTCGTGCCGCAGTCGGGGCGGTTGGTGGCCGTCCTCGGGTTGCGCGACCTCATCGTCGTGGACACCCCGGACGCGGTCATGGTCTGCCCCCGCGACCGGGCCCAGGACGTCAAGGCCCTGGTCGACGAGCTCAAGGCGCGAGGCGAAGAGGGCTACGTCTGAGGGCTGCGAGGGCCGGCGCGACCATTTGCGCGGTCCCGCCGGCCAGCGGCTCGGGCAGTTGGTCCAGCGGGAACCAGCCCAGCTCCTCGGCCTCGTCGCTGACCTGCTCCACGGCCGCGGGCGGGGCCAGCACGGCGAACCGGACGTCGTGGTGCAGTGACCCGCCCTGACACTGCACCTGGTGCACGTCCACGTCGATCGGCACCGGGTCGATGCGCAGGCCGGCGATCCCGGACTCCTCGGTGGCCTCGCGGAGCGCGGCGGCGACCAGGGTCTGGTCGGTCGGCTCACAGTGCCCGCCGAGCTGCACCCAAAGCCCGAACTTGACGTGCAGGCAGAGCAGCACCCGCGAGCCGGTGGCGTCCAGGACCAGTGCGCTCGCGGTGACGTGCCCGGGTCGGTGCTGCCGACTCATCGCAATCGGGCCGGCGCCGAGCAGGCGGAGGGTCCGGTCCCGCGCTACTGCCGCGTCCGGGCTGGTGGGCTGCCAGCCTTCGAGAAGCGCGGTGGCGTCGGCGTGCAGCGTCGCGTACGTCTCGGGGTCGGTCGGGTGGGCGGTCGGTCCGGTGATCGCGGTGTCGGGCACCCCGTCACTGTACGAGCGGGTGCTTCGTACGCTGGCCCGGTGACCCTGCGACTCGTCGAATTCGTGGTGGCCGGCAACGAGGCCAGTGATCTCCTGCCGGTGCGGTCGGCGGCCCTGCTGCGCGCGTACGGCGCCCGGCGGGGCTTCTGGACCGTGCTGGACGAGGGGCCGGTGGAGCGCTGCCTCGCCCTGCTGCTGGAGCTGGACGACGGCGAGTGGACGGCCCGGCACGTGCTGGCGGACGCCGGTGCGGAGAACGGGCGGACCGAGGACGGTGAGGCGCTCGCCCACCACGACGGCTGGGTGTACGTCTTCGGCTCCCACTTCGGCTCGAAGGGTGGCCCGCTGCGCCCCCGACGTGCCTTCGTGGCCCGGTTCCGCGAGGACGACGCTGCGGCCGGGCCGATCCCGGTGCACGTGGTGCGCAACTCGTTCCGGCTGCACCGGGCGGTGAACGACGCCCTGGCCGGGTCGCCGCTGGTCCTGTTGCCTCCGGGGGAACGGGTGCGGGCCCGGTTCATCGTGGAAACCCTGGCCAGGGGGACCGCCCGGGAGAAGAGCTGGGTGAGCCGCCTCACCCCGGACGACCTGCCGTTGAACGTGGAGGCGGCGGCCTTCACCCCGGCCGGGACGGTGCTGCTCGGTCTGCGTTTCCCGGTCACCGAGGCCGGTGAGCCGATCCTGGTCGAGGTGGCCGACGTGCCGGGCATGTTCACGGCGGAGCCTTCGTGGCCACGGGCGTTGCGCACGTACGTGTTGACCGGGGTCACCCCGCCCGGGGAGCTGACCGGCTTCCGGGCGATCACCCCGACGGCGGACGGCGCGTACGCGGCCGTGATCGGCTCGATCGACGCGCTGGGCAAGGGATCGGTGCTGCTCGATGACCACCCCGGTGGGGGTGACGTCACCTCCCGACACGTCCGCTTCCGTCTCCCGGACGGTGGGTCGGACGACGCGTGCCGGCTCGGCGGGGAGCTGGTGGCGGACCTGGCGCCGTTCCACCACGTCGAGGGGGTGGCCGAGCTGGACGGGCGGCCGTTCTACGTCACGGACGAGGACCACCGGGTCGCGCTCTGGGTCGGCTGAGCGGGATGATGCGGGGGCGGGATGACCGGACGGCACCTCTGCGGAGCAAGGGCCGCAGACCCTCGTGGTGCCGCCCGATCACCGGGGCCTCCCCATGGCCCGGCGCCCTGGCGCCGGGAGCGTCGAGGACGCGCCGGCACCTGTTCGGGCACTGAGAGCATGCCGAACCCGCCCCGTTGACGTCGAGGTTTTTCATCCCAGGCTTAAAGATGGAGATTAGTGCCGTCCAGGTAGAGTCGAACGGTCATCCGGCATCCCCCTGCCGGGGACTCAGGAGTGCTCCATGCTGAAGATCCACTTTTCTGGGGAGGACATCCTCCGGACCCGGTTGGCGCCGGCTGCGGACCCGATCTGGGAGCTGGTCCTCAGCCTGCACGTGCTGCAGGGCCGCAACCGCGACCCGTTGACGGCCAACTGGCGGCGCACCGTGTCCCAGGCGTTGCGTCAGGACGTCGCCTCCGAGCAGCTCCGGTTGCTGTTCGCGCTGAACCCGCCACGCGGCTACTTCCCGGACTTCCTCACCCCGTACGACAGCGTCGACGGCTTCGAGGCCGGGCTGGACGCGCTCCGCCGCACCCCCACCGAGCTGTTGCACCGGGACCTGAGCGTGCTGGCCACCGAGACCCAGCTGCCCTCCTCGGCCGCCGCGCTGGCCCGGGGCGAGGTGGCGGTGCTGCACCACCTCGCCGAGTCGATGGAGCAGTACCGATCGCTGGCGATCAACCCGTACTGGAGCAGGATCCAGGCCGCGGTGGCGGCGGACCGGGCCCGCCGCGCGCGGGCACTGCTCGACGGCGGTGTCGAGGGCCTGCTCACCAGCCTCCGGCCGGCCATGCGCTGGGAGGACAGGGTGCTCGAGGTCCGCCACTACCCGCACAGCCGGGAGATGCACCTCGACGGCCGAGGGCTGCTGCTGGTGCCGTCGTTCTTCTGCGCGAGCACGCCGGTCGCACTGCTCGACCCGGCGCTGCCACCGGTGCTGGTCTACCCGGTCGACCGGCTGGGCGGGCTGGCACCGGCCGACCGCGCCGCGGCGATCCCGTCGGGTGCTCCCCGCGACTCGCTCGCCGCGCTGCTCGGCCGCACCAGGGCGGCGGTGTTGCAGGCCACCGACGAGGGCTCCACCACCGGCGAGGTCGCCCGTCAGCTCAACATCTCACCGGCGGCAGCGAGCCAGCACGCTACGGTGCTGCGCAACGCTGGCCTGCTGGTCAGCCACCGGGAGCGCAACAGCGTGCTGCACACGCTGACGCCGCTCGGCCGGGCCATGCTGGACGCCTGACCCGGCCGTCTCTCACAGCGCGAGCGCGGCGCTCGCCGGGCTGCCCGGCGGTGGCGGCAACAGGGTCGACCCGACACCCTCGGCGGCCAGGGCGACGCGCAGTCGGTGCAGGTCGGCGCCGAAGCGGACGAGGCCGATCGGCTCGACGGGCGTCGGGGCCGAGCCCAGCACCAGGGCGGCGCCCTCCGGCCAGCCCGGCATCTCGGCGACCAGACCGGCGCGTACCTCCGCCTCGTCGACCAGGGTGAAGACCGTGCCGGGGGCGACGACCTCGGCGACCGCGTCGATCGCCCGCTGCACCGCGGTCACGTCGGCCGGCGTCGAGCCGAGAGCGTCGGTCAGGGTGGCGGCGTCGGTGAGCCCGGCGGCACGGGCCTCGGCGGTGCCGAGCGAGAAGAGGTCCTGCGCGGCGTCGCGGATCAGCGCCCGCGCACCACCGGCGTCATCCGGGGTGGTCGTGGAGAGGTAGCCACGGACCACCGCGACCGGGACCTGGTCACACTTGCCCTTGATCAGCTCGCCGGCGCCCGCCAGCTCGTCCACCACGGCCATCTGGGTCAACTGCAACTCGTTGCCGTACGGGTCCACCTCGCCACGGTGGTCCCGGATGGCTGGCATTCCGGCCACCCCGAGCGCCACGTCGGTGAGCCCGTTGCGCCAGGGCCGGCCCATGGTGTCGCTGATGATCACGGCCAGATCCAGGTCGTAGCGCTCCCGCAGCGCCTCGCGCAGAGCCCGCGCCGACGCGTCCGGATCGACAGGCAGCAGCACCAGCTGGGTCTTGTCCACGTTCGACGCGTCGATCCCCGCGGACGCCATCACGAAGCCGTGATGGGTCTGCACGATCCGGGTCGGCCCCCGGCTGGCGACCACCCGGGCGGTCTCACCGGCCAGGACCTCGTCCCGCGCGGTCAGCCGCTCCGGACCGTCCGCCGGGACGTCCACCAGCCGCCCCTCCGCCTTGGAGACGATCTTGCTGGTCACCACCAGGACGTCGCCGTTGCGCAGCCACGGCGCCGCTGTCGCGATCACCGCCGCCAGATCGTCACCCTCGGTCACGTGGCCGATGCCGAGCACCGGCAGGATTTCCAGCCTCACGTCAACTCCACCGCGGCGCGGACCATGGCCGCAGTCGCCGCCTCGTCGGTCATCCGCAGCGGCACCGCGCGGACCGTCACCCCGGGCACCACCGCGCCGGCGTCCTCCTCGGCCACCAGCCACCCGTCCAGCAGGCCGCCGTCCGGCCGGCCTCCGTACAGGCGGCCCACTCCGGCGGCGCTGCACTCGACACCGAGCACGGCGAGGCAGCGGTCGGCCATGCCCCGCACCGGAGCGCCGCCGATGATCGGTGAGACACCCACCACCGGCGCCGGACTGTCAGCCACCGCCGCACGCAGCCCCGGCACGGCCAGCACCGGCGCGACGCTCACCACAGGGTTGCTGGGCGCGACCAGCACCAGATCGGCCGAGCCGATCGCCTCCAACACGCCGGGAGCCGGCTTCGCCGCCTCCGCGCCGACGAACACGAAGCGCTGAGTGTCGATGTCGGCGCGGTACCGCACCCACCACTCCTGGAAGTGGATCGCCCGCTGGCCCTGCTCGTCCTCGACCACCGCGTGGGTCTCCAGACGGTCGTCCGTCGCCGGCAGCAGACGTACGCCCGGCTCCCAACGGGTGGACAGCGCCTCGGTGACGGCGCTCAACGGGTAGCCGCCGTTGAGCATGCTGGAACGCACCAGGTGGGTGGCGATGTCCTTGTCGCCAAGGCCGAACCACGTCGGCTGCGCCCCGTACGCGGCCAGCTCCTCCTTGACCGTCCAGCTCTCGCCGACCCGACCCCAGCCCCGCTCCGGGTCGGCCCCGCCGCCGAGCGTGTACATGACGCTGTCCAGGTCGGGACAGATCTTCAACCCGTGCAGCCACAGGTCGTCGCCGACGTTGACCACGGCGGTCACCTCCGCGCCGACCTCCCGGGCGTACGCCCGGACGCCGAGCAGGAACCGGGCGCCGCCAATGCCGCCGGCCAGAACCACGATGCGCATGTCGACCATCCTCGCGCACGTGACGCCTCCGGTCCGCCGGTGGCCCTAGAGACTAGGCTCACGTGCGCCCTGTCCGTTCATGCCCCGAGGGGGACCTCGTGACCAGCCCCGCCGAGCCCGCGTCGACCGACGCGACGAAGGCCCGTCAGCTGACCAAGCCACTACGCGAACTCGCTGCGCTCGCGTTGCTCGGCGCCAACGCGGTGTTCCTCTTCGTGGGCCTGCTCCGGCTGATCGCCCCGAACGACTACAGCTCCTTCACCGACCGCGCGGGCAGCGCCTTCTACGCGTTCATCGGGGTGGAGGCGGTGGTCCTCCCACTGCTGGCCGTGCTGTTGGCCACGCACGTCTCACCGGTGCTGCCGAAGGCGAAGCTGATCACCCAGGTGGCCCTCGCCGAGTACGCGGTCAGCGCGCTCTTCGGCACGCTGACCATGCTGATCTGGACGGTGGGCCGCCTGGCCGATGCCGAGGTCCTGGACGCGCTCCTCGGTGTGCTCACCCGGTTCGCCTGGATGGTGATCTTCGCGGTCGCCGCCTGGGTGGTCTACACCGTGTGGCGCGCCCACTACTACGTGCCGCGGCCCAAGGCCCAGCCCGGTGTCTACGGCCAGGCGCAGCCAGGCTGGCCGCAGCAGCAGGGTGGTTGGCCGGGCCAGGGGCAGCCCGGTGGCCAGCCGCAGGGCGGTTGGCCCGCCCCCGGCCAGCCGGGTGGCTATCCGCAGCCGGGCCAGCCGGGTGGCTACCCGCAGGCCGGCCAGTACGGTCAGCCGTCGCCGCCGTTCCAGGCCCCGCAGTCGGGACCGCCGCACCCGCAGTCGGGACCGCCGCACCCGCAGTCCGCGCCGCCGTTCCAGGCACCGCAGTCCGCGCCGTCGTTCCCGCAGTCCGCGCCTCCGGCGAACCCTGCCCCCCAGTCCGCGCCGCCTGCGCCCGCCGCGCCGCCGTTCGGGCAGCCGCCGTCGGCCGACCCCACCCAGACCATCCCGCGCCAGTCGGCGGACCCGACCGAGGCCATCTCCCGCCCCGGCGACACGGACAACGACCGCACCCAGCAGCTGAAGCCAGGCGACAACCCCGACCGGCCCCGCTGACCGGGGCCCGGCGGGTTCTTTGATCACTTGATGCTCAGTAGTCGTCAGCGAGTCTGCTGAACTGCTGAGCATCAAGTGATCAAGAGGGCGAACGCGTGCCGTTTCCCACGGTGCGGGCCGGGACTGGTGGGCCGGGCTCGCGCTGCGCATAGGCTGAGCGGATGGTTGATCGCACCCACTCCGGTCCGAGCGACGCGAGCGTGCGGCGGGCCCTGGGCCGGGCCGCGACCGGGCGTGCGCTGGATGTCGACGAGGCGACCGCGCTGCTGTCCGCTCGTGGTGACGCGCTCGACGAGCTGCTCCGGGTCGCCGGGGGGATCCGGGATGCCGGGCTGCGTGAGGCCGGCCGGCCGGGCGTGGTCACGTACTCCAAGAAGGTCTTCATCCCGCTGACCCGGCTCTGCCGGGACCGCTGCCACTACTGCACGTTCGCGACAGTGCCGCACCGGCTGCCGGCGCCATTCCTGGACCGCGACGAGGTCCTCGCGATCGCACGGGCGGGTGCCGCGCAGGGCTGCAAGGAGGCCCTGTTCACCCTGGGTGACCGGCCGGAGGAGCGCTGGCCGGCGGCCCGCAGCTGGTTGGACGAGCGCGGTTACGACTCCACACTGGACTACCTGCGTGCCTGCGCGGTCGCCGTGCTGGAGGAGACCGGCCTGCTGCCGCACCTCAACCCCGGGGTGCTGTCCTGGTCGGAGCTGCAACGGCTCAAGCCGGTCGCGCCGAGCATGGGCATGATGTTGGAGACGACAGCGACCCGGCTCTGGTCCGAGCCGGGCGGCCCGCACTTCGGCTCGCCGGACAAGGAGCCCGCGGTCCGGCTGCGGGTGCTCGACGACGCCGGCCGGGTTGGCGTGCCCTTCACCACGGGCATCCTGATCGGCATCGGGGAGACCCCCGCGGAGCGGGTCGACGCGATCTTCGCGATCCGCCGCGCCCACCGGGAGTACGGCCACCTCCAGGAGGTGATCGTGCAGAACTTCCGCGCCAAGCCGGACACGGCGATGCGCGGCATGCCGGACGCGGAGCTGCACGACCTGGCGGCCACGGTGGCGGTGGCCCGGCTGCTGCTCGGCCCGAAGGCCCGGATCCAGGCCCCACCGAACCTCATCGCCGGCGAGTACGACCTGCTGCTGCGCGCCGGCATCGACGACTGGGGTGGCGTCTCCCCGCTCACCCCGGACCACGTCAACCCGGAACGCCCGTGGCCGCAGATCGAGGAGCTGGCCCGGCGCACCGAGCTGGCCGGGTTCACGCTGCGGGAGCGGCTGACCATCTACCCGGAGTACGTGCGCGCCGGCGACCCGTGGCTCGACCCTCGGCTGCTGCCGCACGTGAACGCGCTGGCCGATCCGACGTCCGGCATGGCGGTGGAGTCGGCCATGCCGCAGGGCCACCCCTGGCAGGAGCCGGAGGAGGTGTTCGGCGGGCGGACCGACCTGCACACCACCATCGACACCACCGGTCGGACCGACGACCGGCGGGGCGACTTCGACAGCGTCTACGGTGACTGGGCGGAGGTCGCCACCAAGGTGACCGCCGGCCCGGCCGCCGCCGCCGGCGACCATGACCTGCGGGCCGGGCTGCGGCTCGCCGCCGACGACCCCGCCGCGCTGCTGGAGCCCGCGCACACCGACGCCGCTCTGGCGCTGTTCGGCGCGGACGGTCCGGCACTCGACGAGTTGTGCCGGCTCGCCGACGACGTGCGCCGGGACGCGGTCGGCGACGACGTCACCTACGTGGTCAACCGCAACATCAACTTCAGCAACGTCTGCTACGTGGGCTGCCGCTTCTGTGCCTTCGCGCAGCGTGAACGCGACGCCGACGCGTACCGGCTCTCCGTCGACCAGGTCGCCGACCGGGCCGAGGAGGCGTGGACCCTCGGTGCCAGCGAGGTCTGCCTCCAGGGCGGCATCGACCCGAAGATGCCGGTCACCGGGTACGCCGACATCGTGCGCGCGATCAAGGCGCGGGTGCCGGAGATGCACGTGCACGCGTTCTCGCCCATGGAGATCGTCACCGCCGCCGCGAAGGCCGGCGTGCCGGTCCGCGACTGGTTGACCCAGCTGCGCGAGGCCGGGCTGGACACCATCCCGGGCACCGCCGCGGAGATCCTCGACGACGACGTGCGCTGGGTGTTGACCAAGGGCAAACTCCCGGCCGCCGCCTGGGTCGATGTGGTCAGCACCGCCCATGAGCTGGGCATCCGGTCCAGCTCCACAATGATGTACGGCCACGTCGACCACCCCGGGCAGTGGCTGGCGCACTTCCGGGTGCTGGCCGGGGTGCAGGACCGCACAGGTGGCTTCACCGAGTTCGTGGCGCTGCCGTTCGTGCACACCAACGCCCCGATCTACCTGGCGGGGATCGCCCGACCCGGGCCGACCTGGCGGGAGAACCGGGTGGTCCACGCGATGTCCCGGTTGCTGCTGCACGGCCGGATCGACAACATCCAGTGCTCCTGGGTGAAGCTGGGCGACGAGGGCACTGTGGCGATGCTCCAGGGTGGCTGCAACGACCTGGGCGGCACGCTGATGGAGGAGACCATCTCCCGGATGGCCGGTTCCGGCAACGGGTCGGCGCGTACCGAGGAGCAGTTGCGGGCCATCGCGACGGCGGCCGGGCGGCCGGCGCGCAAGCGCTCGACCGCATACGGTCACGCCCGGCCCTGACGTCGAACCTTTCCCCGCCGCCGGCCGTACCACGCGGTGCCGGCGGCGGTTGCGGCGAGGACCGCCGCCGGTGTCCCCACGGGGCCCGGCGGCGTCGGTAGACGGCACCGGACCCGTCCGTCTCCGCGGGCGCGTTCGCGCCGCCGCCGGAAAGGTTGCCCATGACCAGTGATCAGCGGAAGCGGCAGTGGCCGCGACTGACCCGCCGGCAGACGTTGACCGCCGCGGCCAGTGCCACCCTCGGCGCCGCCGCGCTCACCGTGCCGGGCCTGTCGGCCGCGCAGAACGCTCCCGGCGCGGCCGGGCGAGCCGACGAGCCGATCGTCGTGCACCTGCGGGACGCCGATTCCGGAACGATGGACATCTTCGTCGGCGAGGCCCGGGTCGAGGTACGCGACCGTAGCCTGGCGGATCGGCTGCGGCGCGCCGCTCGGCGCTGACCCGGCACCCCGCCCTGCCATCCTGTCCCCGCCCAGTGAGGTTGGTCCGCCATGTCTTCCCACCGCGAGGCCCCGGAGATAGCCAAGGATCCGGTCGCCGACAGCTCCGACCTGTACGCGTTCGTCAGCCCCGACAAGCGCGACACGGTCACGTTGATCGCCAACTACGTACCGTTGCAGCTCCCCTCCGGGGGCCCGAACTTCTTCGAGTTCGGCGACGACGTGCGTTATGAGATCCATATCGACAACGACGGCGACGGCCGTCCGGATGTCACCTACCGGTTCGAATTCACCACCGAGATCACCAATCCGAACAGTTTTCTCTACAACACCGGCCCGATCGATTCGCTGGACAGCAGGAACTGGAACCGGCGACAGTTCTACAGCCTGACCCGGGTGGCCGACGGCCGGGAGCACCGGTTGGCCCACAAGCTGCCCTGCCCGCCGTGCAATGTGGGTCCGCTGTCCACCCCGAAGTACGCCGAGCTGGTGCGGCAGGCCACCTACTCGCTCTCCACCGGGGAGCGGGTCTTCGCCGGGCAGCGTGCGGACGGCTTCTTCGTCGACCTGGGGGCGATCTTCGACCTCGGCACGTTGCGGCCGTTCCAGCAGCTGCACGTCGCCGGCAAGAATATCTTCAAGGCCGAGGGGGAGCCGGTCAACGCCACCGACCGGATGAACGTCCACAGCATCGCCGTGCAGGTGCCGTTGGACCGGGTCCGCCGGAGTGCCAACCGTTACGGCGCGGGTGACCGGGCCTCGGTGATCGGGGTGTGGACGTCGGCGTCGCGCCGGCAGGTGCGGGTGCTCGGCGACCGGGGTGCGGCGGACACCGCCACCGGCCCGTTCACCCAGGTCTCCCGGTTGGGCAATCCACTGTTCAACGAGGTCATCGTGCCGATGTCCAAGAAGGACCTGTGGAACTCGCTGCCGCCGTCGGAGGACAAGCGGTTCGCGCAGTTCGTCGAGCAGCCGGAGTTGGCCGCGTTGCTGCCGGCGCTCTACCCGGACGTCTTCCCCAACCTGGACAAGCTCACCAAGGCCAGGAAGGCGCGCGCCGACCTGGTGGCGATCCTGCTCACCGGCATACCGGCCGGGTTGATCGACGGCTTCACCAACACCACCGGCGACGTGCAGGCCGACATGCTGCGGCTGAACACCGCGATCCCGCCGACCCGGCAGCCGGACCGGTTCGGGGTGCTCGGTGGCGACCTGGCCGGCTTCCCGAACGGTCGGCGTGTCGGCGACGACGTGGTGAGCATCGCGTTGCGGGCGATCGCCGGGGTGACCGTCCCGCTGGTGGACAGGACGTTCCGCCCGGACGCGGCTGCCGCCGCTGTCACCCCGGGGCTGAGCGCCGCCGACGTGACAGCGCCGTTCCTCGGAAACTTCCCCTACCTCGGTACGCCGTACGACGGGTTCAACAACCCGTCGGCGGCGGCGTCCTGACCGGCGTGGGGGAGCGGAGCATGCACGAGCACGCGTACGGGCCGTCGGAGACCGGGAGCGTCGTCCTCGATCTGGGCGGCGACACCGGTGCCCTGATCGTCTACACGAGCCCGGATCTGCACGGTCGGGAGATCGAGATCAGCCGCGAGGGCGAGCGGCGGGTCCACTCGGCGGTGCGTGAGCGCCGGGTGCGCGACGGCTCGTTCCACACAGCGGTCTATCCCGATCTGCCGTCCGGAATTTATACCGTCTGGTGGGACGACAAGACGTCCGCCGGCACGGTTTCTGTCCATGGTGGAGGGATAGCCGAGTTCGTGTGGCCCAGCAGCGGTTTCGGGGTCGCCAGCTGACGTCGCCGCACGGGTTTTTCCACAGCGCCCCGTCCACATTGTGGACGGGGCGCATGTGCTGCCCGCAGCTCGACGGGCAGTCTGCGCCGTGTCGCGTTAACCTGTCCCCCACCAAGATCAGCTTGGCGGTGATGGCGGCTGGCGCCGTCCTGGCGGTGACTCGTCAGGGAAGCGCCACGGCAGAAAAGTCGGGCAACTCGCCGGAGAGGGCGTTACTCGGCCGGGGTCTGAATCGATAGGGCAGGTTGCGAGGCTGGACGGCCCGAGTGGTCGTCCGGGGGTGTCGGGAGGGCGACTCCATTATCAAGTTTGGCTTGACGGCGCACGCATTACACGCGTGTAATTTGAATGGGGTTGTTCGCACGGAACGCAACAAAACGGGACCGGACGGACAAGCACGCCTTTCGCGTGGGGGGTTGCAGCGGCGATGACGCCGGTGCGCGACAAGGAGGCATTTGATGGACGGCCAGCTTGAGGTGGCCGACCTGCTCGGAAACGCGCCGGAGTGGCAGGAGCGAGCGCTGTGCTCGCAGACCGACCCCGAGGCGTTCTTTCCCGAGAAGGGCGGCTCGACCCGCGAGGCGAAGAGGATCTGTTCGCGCTGCGAGGTCAAGACGGAATGCCTTGAATACGCTCTCGGTCACGACGAGCGGTTCGGCATCTGGGGTGGGCTCTCCGAGCGGGAGCGGCGCAAGTTGAAGCGGCGGGCCGCCTGAGCGGTGCGAGGTCGGGGCGGTGGGGGCCGCCCGACTCGCCCGGCAGGTTGCCTGATCGGGTCACGGTCCGGCGCGCGGGGGCGCGCTCGGCCTGACTCGCGGGGAGCCCCTTGGCCTGACTCGCGGGGAGTGCTCGGCCTGACTCGCGGGGGGACCGCTCAGGCCAGCTCGTCGGGGTCGACCCCGAGAAGGTTCGCCACCTGCTCGATGATCACGTCATGCACGAGATCGGCGAGGTCCTCACGGTCCATCGCCCGGAACTCCAGGGGCCGCCGGTACAGCACGATCCGCGGCGGCACCTCCTGCCGGCCCGGGCGGCCGGGCAGCAGCCGGGCCAGCGGGACCTCGCCGTCCTCCAGCACATCGGAGTCGTACACGTTCAGGTCCGGCGGGACGTCCTCGACGGCGAACTCGACCCCGGCCAGCTCCTTGGCGAACCGACGCTCCAGCGTCTCCACGGTGTCCAGGACCAGGTCGTCGAAGACCTCGGCCTTGGTCCGCGCCAGCGGCACGGTGGCCGGCACCAGCCGCCCGCGCAGGCCGCGCCCGTGCCGGTCACGGTGCGCACGCCGGCCGGAGCCGGGGCGGCGGTGTTCCGGGCTCGTCATGAGGCAAAGGGTAGCGCCCGCGCCGGGCTCGCCAGCGGCAGCGCCGCTCGCCTGGCGCGGCGCGCCCAGGACGGGCAACTGTGATCACCACGACGGGCGTGTCGCAACGCGAAGCGATGCGCCGGACCCGGTAATGGAGATACCCTGCCGCCTGTGAGGTCACCACGGCGCTGCTCCCGTAACGGCTGCCCCCGGCAAGCGGTCGCCACATTGACCTATGTCTACAACGAGTCGACAGCGGTGGTGGGGCCGCTGGCGGCGTTCGCCGAGCCGCACACGTACGACCTGTGTGAGCCGCACGCCCGCAGCCTGACCGCACCCCGTGGCTGGGACGTGGTCCGGCACGAGGGTGAGTTCGAGCCGCCGCCGCCCACCACTGACGATCTGGTGGCGCTGGCCGAGGCGGTCCGCGAAGCCGCCCGCCCGGCCCCCGCCCCTCGCCCCCCGGACCCGGGCCAGCACCACGAGAACCCGAACCAGACCGGCCGGCGAGGCCACCTCCGCGTAATCCCGCCCAACCACTAACTGCCGGGCTCCGCCCGCCCTCCGGCCCGGCCCCGCCCTCCGGGCCCCGCCACCCTCGTTGATCAAGAGGTTTGCGTCAAAAACGCGCCGTTTGGTGACCGAAACCTCTTGATCAACCAGTGCGGGCGGGGTGGGGTGGGTGGGGGCGTGGGTGGAGTGGGTTGGGACCTTGTGGGACGCCTTGGGGGCGTTCGGGGGGCGCCGGGGAAGCGTTCCAACACGTCCGACCGCCACACGCCGGTAGGCCGCAGACATCGGCACTCAGCGTGGTTAGCATGCGCCGCAGCGTGCACCGAGCCAAGTCACCGTGTACGCCTGGCGGGCAGGAGGGTCCGGTGGCGAACGAGGCGTTGCGGGTGGCGATGGCCGAGGCGGGGGAGACTGTCGAATCGCTGGCGGAGAAGGTTCGCGTCGACCCCAAGACGGCCGCGCGGTGGCTTGCCGCGGGGCGCATCCCGCACTCGCGTACCCGGGTCGCGGTGGCCCAGGTACTGCGCCGGGACGCGGCCGACCTCTGGCCGGAGCCGTTCCGCCGCCGTGACCTGCCGTGGTTCCGACCGTGGGCCGAGCTTGAACAGGACGCCACCGGCATTCGGTGGTACGAGCCGCTGCTCGTGCCAGGCCTGCTCCAGACCGAGGGGTACGCCCGCGCGGTGCTGGGCACCGGTGGCCTGCTCCCACCGTCCGAGGTGGATCTGATCGTCGCGAGCCGCCTCGAACGGCAGGCGGTCCTCGGCCGCGATGCCCCGCCGCAGCTCGTGACGGTGATCGACGAGGTGGTGCTGCGCCGGCTGGTCGGTGACCGCGCCGTGATGTCCGGACAGATGACCCACTTGGCGGCGGTCGTCGAGTGGGAGCACGTGCAGGTCCGGGTCATCCCGGCCGATAGCCCGTGGCACACCGGTCTGGCGGGTCCCTTCGTGCTGGGCCGCCTGCCCGACGGGACGGAATTGGCGTATCTCGACAACCAGCTCCGCGGTCAGGTCGTGACCGATCCCATCGACATCGCTAGCCTGGGTCGGAGGTGGGAGAGCGTCACCGGTGAGGCGTTACCCCAACGCCGGTCGATCGAGCTGATCAGGGAAGTGGCCACGACATGGACATGACCGACGCCCGCTGGCGCACGGCGACCCGCAGCAGCAACAACGGCGGTGCCTGCGTCGAGGTGGCCGACAACCTGCACGGTCGGGTGCTGGTGCGCGACAGCAAGGACCGCGACGGCGGCACCCTGGCCTTCGCGCCGGCCGCCTGGTCGTCCTTCGTCGACGTTGTCCGTCGGTCCGACCGCTGATCCCCTGGCCGCTGATCCCCGGCCGCTGACCCCAGCCGCTGATCCACTCGGGTTCACGGAAAGCGCGGTGTCCCGGCGCACAGACACCCCGACTTCCTGGAACGCGAGTGGATCAAGCTGAGCGTGGCCGACGCCTGCACAGGCAGTGACGCATTGGCCCCGATGCTCTTCCGGTGCCGCCTGTTTGTCATCGTGTCAGTCGTCCACGGCACCGACCCCTGAGGAAAAGTGATGCGTACTCCCCTCCGGCCCCTCTCCCGGCGTGGACTACTCAGCGGCACTCTCGGTTCGGCTGCTCTGCTGGCCCTGGGCGGCGGCCTTGCCGGCTGCGGCACCAAGGGTGCGCAGCAGACCGATGCCGGCTGCGTCAGCGAGGACCTGTCCGGCACCGAGCGCAAGCTCGTCTTCTCCAACTGGCCGCAGTACCTGGACGTGGATGAGAAGGACGAGTCCAAGCGGCCCAGCCTTGACGAGTTCGTCCGGAAGACCGGCATCACGGTCACCTACACCGAGGACATCAACGACAACAACGAGTTCTTCGGCAAGGTGCAGCACCAGCTCGCCGCCTGCCAGAGCACCGACCGGGACATCATCGTGCTGAGCGACTGGATGGCGGCCCGGATGAGCCGGCTCGGCTGGATCCAGAAGCTCGACCCGGCGAACATCCCGAACGTGCGGGCCAACCTGCTGTCGTCGCTGCTCGACCGGTCCTTCGACACCGAGAACCGGCTCTCCATCCCGTGGCAGTCCGGCCTCGCCGGGTTGGCGTACAACGGCAACATCACCAAAGAGCTGCGGACCGTCGACGAGCTGCTCACCCGCCCCGACCTCAAGGGCCGGGTGACCGCGCTCAGCGAGATGCGCGACACGATGGGCCTGCTGCTCGGTGCGGCGGGGCACGACCCGGCCAACTTCACGAGCGCACAGTTCGACGACGCGCTCACCACGCTCAAGAAGGCCGTCGACTCAGGGCAGATCCGCAGGTTCACCGGCAACGACTACGCACCCGACCTGGCCAAGGGCGACATCGCCGCCTGCATCGGCTGGTCCGGCGATGTCGTCCAGCTCTCCGGCGCGGACGAGAAGGTCAGGTTCGTCGCGCCCGACTCCGGGGTGATGCTCTACAGCGACAACATGATGGTGCCCAACAAGGCCACCCACAAGGCGAACGCCGAGCAGCTCATCAACTACTACTACGAGCCGGCGGTCGCCGCGAGGCTCGCTGCGTACGTCAACTACATCTGCCCGGTCAAGGGCGCACAGGCCGAGATGGAGAAGATCGACCCCGAGCTGGCGGCCAACCCGCTGATCTTCCCCGACGAGGCCCTGCTGTCGAAGTCCACGCTGTTCATGGCCCTGGACGAGAAGCAGGAGAAGGAGTACGAGGGCAAGTTCCAGCAGGTCATCGGGGCGTGACGAGGATGGCGCGTGAAACACCCCCCGGCGATCTGCGCCTGGCCAACCTGACCAGACGGTTCGGCACCCTCACCGCGGTCGACGACCTCAGCCTGACGATCGCCCAGGGCTCGTTCTTCGCGTTGCTCGGCGCGTCCGGCTGCGGCAAGACCACCACCCTGCGGATGATCGCCGGTCTGGACGAGCCGACCAGCGGTCAGGTGCTGCTCGGTGACCGGGACATCGGCCGGCTGCGTCCGCACCAGCGACCGGTCAACACCGTCTTCCAGAGCTACGCGCTCTTTCCGCACCTCACCGTCTTCGAGAACGTGGCGTTCGGGCTGCGCCGACGCGGCATCCGCCCGGTTGACGTCGAGGTCAACCGGATGCTGTCGCTGGTGCGACTCGACGGCTACGGCAGCCGCCGCCCGGCCCAGCTCTCCGGCGGTCAGCAGCAACGGGTCGCGCTGATCCGTGCGTTGGTCAACCGGCCGCAGGTGCTGCTGCTCGACGAGCCGTTGGGTGCCCTCGACCTGACGCTGCGCAGACAGATGCAGATCGAGCTGAAGCGCATCCAGACCGAGGTCGGCATCACCTTCGTGCACGTCACGCACGACCAGGAGGAGGCCATGACCATGGCGGACACGGTCGCGGTGATGAACGCCGGCCGGATCGAGCAACTCGGCGCACCCGCCGACATCTACGAGTTTCCCGCCACCGCGTTCGTCGCGAACTTCCTGGGCCGGTCCAACCTGCTGGCCGGCGAGGCCGGCGGTGTCAGCGGCGACGACGTCGTGGTGACGGCGCACGGCGCGCGCTTCTCGGTGCCCGCCGGCCGGTCCCGGGCCGACCACGGCCCGGTCCACCTGGGGGTACGCCCGGAGAAGCTGCTTCTGGTCGGCTCCGCCGACCAGGTGCCCGTGGGTCATCAGCACGTCACCGGTGTGGTCGCCGACGCCTCCTACCTGGGGGTCAGCACGCAGTACCTGCTGCGCACCGGCTCGGGCAGCGAGCTGTCGGTGTTCGCGGCCAACACGGGGACGTCGACGCGGATCGCGGTCGGCAGTGCGGCCGTGGCGTGCTGGGATCCACGGCACGCGTTCCTGCTGCCCCGGGACGCCGCCGACACCGAACTGCCGGTCCCGGTGGTGCCGGACCAGCCGGTGGGCACGTCGTCGTGACCCTGCTGGCTCCCGCCGGACCGGGGCAGCCGCCGCCCGCGCCACCGGCAGCCCGGTCCGGGCGACGCGGGCTCCTCCCGTACCTGCTGGTGTTGCCCGGTGTGGCCTGGCTGTTGATCTTCTTTGGTGTGCCGCTGGGGCAGCTCGCCGCAGCCAGCCTCTACGACCCCAGCGGCTCGCTCTCCACCGGGTACGCGATGACCTGGGCAGTCGGCAACTACCCGGACGTGGTGCAGGCGTACTGGCCGCAGTTCCTGCGCTCGTTCGGCTACGCCGCGCTGGCGTTGCTGCTGGCGCTGCTGCTGGGCTACCCGCTGGCGTACGCGATCGCGCAGAAGGCCGGTCGTTGGAAGAACCTGCTGCTGGTGTGCGTGGTCGCGCCGATGTTCACCAGCTTCCTGGTCCGCACGCTGGCGTGGAAGACGATCCTGTCGGACAACGGGGTGCTCGTCGGCCTGCTGCGCGACGTGCACCTGCTCGCGCCGGACGGTCGGCTGCTGGCCACCCCGTTCGCGGTGGTGCTCGGCCTGACGTACACCTTCCTGCCGTTTCTGGTGCTGCCGCTGTACGCGAGCCTGGAGCGGTTGGACCGTCGGCTGCTGGAGGCGGCCGGCGACCTGTACGCGAGCCCCGTGCAGGCGTTCCGCCGGGTGACCCTGCCGTTGTCCATGCCCGGCCTGGTCGCCGGCGCGCTGCTGTTCTTCATCCCGGCCAGCGGGGACTACATCAACGCGGAGCTGCTCGGCACACCGAACGAGTACATGGTCGGCAACGTCGTCGACTCGGCGTTCCTGGTCCGGCTGGACTACCCGCAGGGTGCCGCGCTGTCGGTCCTGCTGATGGCGGCGATCCTCGCGATGGTCTTCGGGTGGCTGCGCAGGGCCGGCACCGAGGCGGTGCGGTGAGACTCTGGCGTTGGCTGGCCGACCGCTGGGTGATGATCGTGGCACTGCTGGTCCTCGGCTACCTGGCGCTGCCGATCCTGGTGGTGGCCGCCCTGTCGTTCAACCGCCCGTCGAGCCGGCTGTCGTACGACTTCAACGAGTTCACAGTGGAGAACTGGCGTCGGCCGTGCGCCACCTCGGACATGTGCGAGGCGGTGGTCCGCAGCGTGCAGATCGGGTTCCTCGCCACAGTGGTCGCGACGGTGCTCGGCACCCTGATGGCGTTCGCGCTGGTGCGGCACCGCTTCCGGGGCCGGTCCGCGATCAACGTGCTGGTCTTCGTGTCGATGGCCACCCCGGAGTTGGTGATGGGCACGTCGCTGCTCGCCCTCTTCGTGTCCGCCGGGGTGCCGCAGGGCTTCTGGACCGTCGTGATCTCGCACGTCATGTTCTGTGTGTCGTTCGTGGTGGTCACCGTGAAGGCGCGGCTGGCCGGGATGGACCGGCGGTTGGAGGAGGCCGCCATGGACCTCTACGCCAGCGAGTGGCAGACCTTCCGGCGGATCACCCTGCCGCTGGTGCTGCCCGGCATCGTGGCCGCCGCGCTGCTGGCCTTCTCGCTGAGTTTCGACGACTTCATCGTCACGAACTTCAACGCCGGCACCACTGTCACGTTCCCGATGTACGTGTGGGGCGCCGCCCAGCGGGGCATCCCACCACAGGTCAACGTCATCGGTACTGCGATGTTCGCGGTCGCGCTGCTGCTGGTCGGGCTCAGCTCGCTGCGCGGTCGACGGGCCCGTCGCACCTCCGAGCCCGCCCGCTGACGGCATTTCGACACATCCACTGCCGCCCGCCGGTGACCGACCGTGCGACGGCACGGTGGGTGGGGATTTGCGACGCTTGTCGGCAAATGTAGCCGCACGATCGGCCCCGACCGGCCGGCCTGGAGGGTTGTCCCGGGTGTCGTCTCGTCGCCCGAGGAAGCGCCCATGGATCACCGGTGCGCGGCGAACGGCGCAGGTGACCAACGCGACGGATGATATTGCGCGCAGTGTTTGCGACGACACTCATCGCCGTGACGATGCAACCACCGCCGAATCCTGGCCCGCCGTACGCGCCGTCGTCCGGTCCGCCGCCCCGACCGAACTGGTTCCGCCGGGCCAGCCCCGCCCGCCGAGCCGCCGTGATCCTCGGCTCGGTGACCCTGTCGGTCCTACTGCTCTGCTGCACCGGCACCGCCATCATCAGCGCGCTGGCCGGCGAGCCGGAGCCGACCAGGACCGGCACGGCCGCCGAGGCGCAGCAGCCCATCGTGGCGGCGCCCGCCGAACCGACCGAGAGTGCTGACGCCCAGGCCGCGTCGCCGCTCGCCGCCCCATCCGCCACGCCGGACCCCAGCGACGCGGTGCCGGCCTCGCCGACCCCGGCCGACGCCGTGTCCCCGTCTCGCGCCGCGTCCACACCGGTCGTCCGGGTGACGACCGAGACGGAGCGAGCCGCCGTGCGCTACACCGAGCGGACCGTCAAGGACGCGACCCTCGCCGAGGGCAAGCGCGTCGTCCGGACCAAGGGCGTGAACGGCGTACGGACCCTGACGTACGAGGTGACCACCACGGACGGGGTGCGCACGGCCAGGAAGCTGGTCAAGTCCACAGTGACGAAGCAGCCGGTCACGCAGGTCGTAGCCGTCGGCACCAAGAAGGCGCAGTCGAAGTGCGACCCGAACTACAGCGGCTGCGTCCCGATCGCCAGCGACGTCGACTGCCTGCCCGGCAGCGGCGACGGACCGGCCTACGTTCGTGGCCCCGTCAAGGTCATCGGCACGGACAAGTACCGCCTCGACAACGACAAGGACGGCTACGGCTGCGACTGATCCTGCATGGCCTGCGATCACGCATTGTCATCTCGCGCGACCGAGACGCGGTGTGGAGCGTGATGCCTGTGAGTCATCTTGATGCCTCACAGGCATCACGGTCTCCAGTGCGAGCTATCCCCGAAGCTCGTCCCGCCCGGGAACGGCGCTCAGGTCAGGGGTCAGGCGGCCAGGCGGGAGCGGATGAGGAAGCGGACTCCGTCGGGTGCTTCCAGGGAGAAGCCGCTGCCTCTGCCCGGGACCACGTCGACGGTCAGCGTCGTGTGTTTCCACAGCTCCCACTGGGACTTCGACATCCAGAACTCGACCGGTTCCGGCACCCCGTCGACGGTCAGCGAGGCGAGCAGGACGTCGGACGAGCCGGTCCGGAACTCGCCCGCCGGATAACACATCGGGGCGCTGCCGTCGCAGCAGCCGCCGGACTGGTGGAACATCAGTGGGCCGTGTCGCCCCCGCAGCGACCGGATCAGCTCTGCCGCGGCGGGGGTGACGGAGACGACCGGCATCAGAAGAAGCCGAGCTTCTTGGTGGAGTAACTGACCAGCAGGTTCTTCGTCTGCTGGTAGTGCTCCAGCATCATCTTGTGGTTCTCCCGGCCGATGCCGGACTGCTTGTACCCGCCGAACGCCGCATGCGCCGGGTACGCGTGGTAGCAGTTCGTCCACACCCGGCCGGCCTGGATGGCCCGCCCGGCCCGGTACGCCGTGTTCATGTCCCGCGTCCAGACGCCGGCACCCAACCCGTACAGGGTGTCGTTGGCGATCTTCACGGCGTCGTCGAGGTCGGCGAAGGAGGTCACCGAGACCACCGGGCCGAAGATCTCCTCCTGGAAGATCCGCATCGAGTTGTCGCCCTCGAAGATGGTCGGCTCAACGTAGTACCCGCCCGACAGGTCTCCGC
This sequence comes from Micromonospora sp. C81, assembly GCF_018070425.1. NCBI lineage: Bacteria > Bacillati > Actinomycetota > Actinomycetes > Micromonosporales > Micromonosporaceae > Micromonospora > Micromonospora sp. C81. The sequence continues at coordinate 97,116 of NZ_JAGPXS010000009.1, read as the reverse complement.
CCAGGTCTGCACGGGAGCCGCCGGTCAACACGCGAGCACCCTCCTGCCGGCCGATGTCCAGGTAGGACAGGATCTTTTCGAGCTGGTCGTTGGAGGCCTGCGCCCCGATCATCGTGTCGGTGTCCAGGGGATGCCCCTGCACGATCTGCTCGGTGCGAGAAACCGCCGCGGCGAGGAAGTCGCTGTAATGGCCGTGCTGGATGAGCGCCCGGGACGGGCAGGTGCAGACCTCACCCTGGTTGAGCGCGAACATGGTGAAGCCTTCCAGGGCCTTGTCCAGGAAGTCGTCCGATGCGGCGCTGACGTCGTCGAAGAAGATGTTCGGGCTCTTGCCGCCCAGCTCCAGGGTGACCGGTTTGATGTTCTCACTGGCGTACTGCATGATCAGCCGCCCGGTGGTGGTCTCACCGGTGAAGGCCACCTTCGCGACCCTGGCCGAGGAGGCCAGCGGCTTACCGGCCTCCACGCCGAAACCGTTGACGATGTTGAGCACGCCCGGCGGCAGCAGGTCCGCCACCAGCGACAGCCAGTAGTGGATGGACGCCGGGGTCTGCTCGGCCGGCTTGAGCACCACGGCGTTGCCGGCGGCCAGCGCGGGCGCCAGCTTCCACGTCGCCATCAGGATCGGGAAGTTCCACGGGATGATCTGCCCGACCACGCCGAGCGGCTCGTGGAAGTGGTAAGCCACGGTGTCGTCGTCGATCTCGCCGAGTGAACCCTCCTGGGCCCGGATCGCCCCGGCGAAGTAGCGGAAGTGGTCGATGGCGAGCGGGATGTCGGCGGCGAGGGTCTCCCGGACCGGTTTGCCGTTCTCCCAGCTCTCGGCGATGGCCAGCGACTCCAGGTTCTCCTGCATGCGGTCGGCGATCCGGTTGAGGATCAACGCCCGTTCGCCCACCGAGGTGCGCCCCCACGCGTCGGCGGCGCCGTGCGCGGCGTCCAGGGCCCTCTCCACGTCGGGGGCGGTGCCGCGGGCGACCTCGGTGAAGGTCTGCCCGGTGACCGGGGTGGGGTTCTCGAAGTAGGCGCCGCCGTGCGGCTTGACGTACTCGCCGCCGATGTAGTGGTCGTAACGGGACTGCCAGTGGGTGGGCGCGTCGTAGCGCGTCATGGTGACCTCCGCCGTCGATGGGGGATGACGGCGGGAAGGCTAGTTTCGCGGACGTTGCAGGAACGTTGCGCGCTCCAACGCGTACTCCCTGGCGAGCTGGTCGATGCGCGCGAGGGCGAGGGGCCGACGCGGCGCGCCCACCGGCAACGTCCGCGCCAGGGCCTGCCACACGACCAGGTCGTCGGCGCCGGCGGGCGTCGCGGTCCAGGCCGCGAGCAGCGCCGGGTCCGCGGTGGCCAGCACGGCCGCGCGGAGGTGACCGTCGATCAGCCGGCGCAGTCGCGTCACTCCCGGCGCGTCCGAGCCGGGCAGCAACGGCCCGGGGTACGCGTCGAGCGCGCCCGCCGCATCGCCCTGGTCCAGCCGGTGGGCGAGGGTGGTGAAGTCGGCGCGGACGGTGCCGCGCAGCCGGTAGGGGCGGGAGTCGAGCAGCTCGGGGCCGAGCACCCGGCGCAACCGGGACAGCTCGGCGCGCAGGGTGACCGGGTGCAGTCGGTCGTCGCCGTACAGGTCGAGGCCGAGCTGAACGCCGGTGCGTCCCTCCGGGTGGTGCAGCAGCAGCACCAGCAACTCGCTGTGTCGGCGACCGAGTCGGATCCGCCGGCCGTCGACCCGCAGTTCCGCCTCGTCGCGACCGAGCGCGGTCACCGTGGTGACGGCGGGCTCCACCGGTTGGCCGACGGCGAGCTGCGCCTCGGCGGCTCGGGCCGTGGCACGGACGAGGGCCAGGCTGTGCGGATTGGCCAGGTGGTCCCCGCCGGTGATGTCGATCGCGCCGAGCAGTCGGCCGGTGGCGGGGTCGTGGATCGGCGCGGCCGCGCACGTCCAGCGTTGCACCGGGCGGCTGAAGTGCTCGGTGGCGAAGATCTGCACGCTGTGGTCGACGGCCAGCGCGGTGCCGGGCGCGTTGGTGCCGGCGTGCGTCTCGTCCCAGCGGGCGCCGGGCACGAAGTTCATCCGTTCGGCGTGCCGGAGCACGCCCGGATGCCCCTCGACCCAGAGTAGTCGCCCGTCCGCGTCGCAGACCGCCATCAGGTGCGCGCCGTCCTGGGCGATGCCGCCGAGCAGGTCCCGGAACAGCGGCAGCACCCGGGCCAACGGGTGGACGGCCCGGTACGCGGCCAGGACGTCGTCGGCCAGGTCGACAGGTGGGGTGGCCTCGGGGTCGAGTCGTGCCGAGCGTTCCCAGGAGCGGCGCACCACGTCCCGCACCCGGTGTGGCGCGGCGCCGGCGGTGAGGAAGGCTTCGTGGGCGGCACCGACCTGCGCGATCCGTTCCGCCGGATCGACGCCGAACTCCAGGGCGAGCCACGGGTCAGCCATCAGGGCGACCTCCTCGGCCCCCATCGTGACGCAGCTCACCCTCGATCGCCAACCGCCGTGGCCGCCGGACCCCTGGGCGCAGACGGCGCGGCCCGGGACGAAGCCGGCACGGCGAGGGTTGCAATGGTTTGTCCGCTGGTCGCTGCCGTGGAGGATTGCTTTCGCGGGTCCTTACAGAACCCTTAACCCGGGCCTGCGACGGTATGCCGGGCAAGCGGAACTCGGGGGAGCAGACACGTGCGGGTGCTGGTGGCGGACGACGAGCGGTTGTTGGCGGACACGGTGGCCCAAGGGCTGCGCCGCCTCTCGATGGCCGTCGACGTCTGCTACGACGGTGACGGCGCGCTGGAGCGGATCGGAGTCAACCGGTACGACGTCGCGGTGCTCGACCGCGACATGCCGGGACACACCGGTGACGAGGTCTGCCGCAGCATCACCGACTCACAGGTCGGCACCCGAGTGCTGCTGCTCACCGCCGCGGCCGGCATCCGGGACCGGGTGGAGGGTCTCGGTCTCGGTGCCGACGACTACCTGACCAAGCCGTTCGCCTTCGCCGAGCTGGTCGCCCGGGTGCAGGCCCTCGGTCGACGGTCCGCGCCGGCACTGCCACCGGTGCTCGCCCAGGACGGCCTGGTGCTGGACGTGGGCCGACACGTGGCCACCCGGGACGGCCGCCCGCTCGCGCTGAGCCCGAAGGAGTTCGCGGTGCTGCACGTGCTGCTGCGCGCGGACGGGCAGGTGGTCAGCGCCGAGGAGTTGTTGGAACAGGCCTGGGACGAGTTCGCCGACCCGTTCACCAACGCCGTACGGGTCACCGTGATGACGTTGCGCAGGAAGCTCGGCGACCCGGCGGTCATCCACACCGTGCCGAAGGCCGGCTACCGCATCGGTGGGACGGCGTGACCTGGACGCCCCGACGTCGGGTGCTGCTCGTGGGCCTGCTGGCACTGCTGGCCGGGCCGCTGCTGCCGACGATGGGCAGGTGGGTGTCGGGGGTGACCTGGACCTGGGGGCAGCAGCTCTGCGACCTGCCGGTGCCCGGTCTGATCTCGACCTGCGCCGACGTACGCCCGGGGGCGTTCGTGCTGCCCCTGCTGTCCGTGCTGCTCGTCACCGTGACCGCCCTGGTGGCGCTCTGGTTCGGTGCGGCCTGGTGCCTGCGCCCGGTCCGTGACCTCGTCGGACCGATCGGGCACCTCGGCCCGCAGAACCTCGGTCACCGGATCCGGCCCCGCGGCGGGGACGAGCTGGCCCAGCTCTCCCGCGCGATCGACGAGATGATGGAACGTGTCTCCGCCGGATACGAGGGGCAGCGACGGTTCGCCGCGAACGCCTCGCACGAGCTGCGTACGCCGCTGGCGGTGCAGCGGACGCTGATCGAGGTCGGCATGGCCCAGGCGCTCACCAGTGAGCAGTTGGAGCTGTTGACCAGCCAGCTGCTGGAGACCAACGAGCGCAACGAGCGGCTGATCGAGGGACTGCTCGCACTCAGCGAGAGCGACCAGGGCCTGCGCTCGCGGATCCCGCAGCGGCTGGACACGATCGTCGAGGCGGTGCTCGCCGGGTACCAGGACCGCGCCCGGGAGGCCGGCGTCACCATCGACACCCATCTCGCGCCCCGGGTCGTCGTCGGCGAACGGGTGCTGCTGGAACGCCTGGTCACCAACCTGGTGGAGAACGGGATCAAGTACAACCGGCGCGGCGGCTCGCTGACCGTCGCGGTGAGCGGCGCGCCCGCGCTGACCGTGGTCAACACCGGTCAGCCGGTGCCGGCCGAGGCGGTGGCCGGTCTCTTCGAGCCGTTCCGACGGCTCGCCCGGGACCGCACCTCGCAGGGCGGAGGCGCCGGCCTGGGGCTGGCCATCGCCCGCTCGATCACCCAGGCGCACGACGGCATCATCGCGGCCCGGCCCGCCGAACACGGCGGTCTGCGGGTCGACGTCCAACTACCCAATGTGACCTAGCGCTCCACCCACCTCCCGGGGTCCCGCGTACGGCTGGATCCCGCCTGTGGTGTGCCCGGAAGGAGAAAGACGATGTCACACACCGTTGGCCAGGTTCGGGCCGATGTCGAGGAGGCCGCCCGCTGGCTGGCCGGCCGGGTGGTCCGCACACCCGTGCTGCGGTCCCCGGTGATCGACGGTCTGGCCGGGGCTCGAATCCTGCTCAAGGCCGAGAACCTCCAGAACGGCGGCTCGTACAAGATGCGGGGTGCGCTGCGGGCGGTCGGCCGACTCGCCGCCTCCGGCCACACCGGGGTGATCGCGCAGAGCACCGGTAACCACGCGATAGCGGTGGCGTTGGCGGCCCGGGAGCACGGGCTCACGGCCACCGTGGTGCTGCCGGTCGACGCGGCGTCGACGAAGGTCGACCGGGCCCGCGCGGCGGGGGCGCGGGTGGTGCTCGCCGGCACCGACGTCGCGGAGCGGGTCGCGGTGGTCGACGGGCTCAGCGACGAGAGCGGTCACCCGGTCGTCGACGCGTACGACCACCCGGACGTCATCGCCGGGCAGGGCACGGCCAGCCTGGAGCTGATCGAGGAGGCCGAGCGCGCGGGCACACCGCTGGACGCGCTGGTCGTACCGGTCGGTGGTGGTGGCGGGGTGGCCGGCGCGTGCCTGGCCGCCGCCGGCAGGGGCATCGAGGTGTACGGCGTGGAGCCGGTCGGTTGTGACTCGCTCGCCCGCAGCCTGGCGGCAGGTGTTCGCGTCCCGGTCGCGCCGGCGCCCACGATCGCGGACGGGCTGCGGCCGTCCTGTGTGGGTGAGCTGCCGTTCGCCATCGTGCGCGACGTGCTGCGCGGGGTCGTCCGGGTCGACGACGACGAGATCGTGGCGGCGTTCCGGCTGATCCTGATGGAGCTCAAGGTGCTCGCCGAGCCGTCCGGTGCGGCCGGCCTGGCCGGCGCGCTCCGGATGGCCGGTGACGAGCGCGTGGGTCCCGGTCGGCGGCGGACGGTCGGCGTGGTGCTGACCGGCGGGAACGTGGAGGCATCAGTGGTGGCCCGGTTGTCCACCCAGCGGTCCGCCACGGTGACGACTGTCGAGGGGATGGCGGCGTGAGCGCGCCTGTTCGGATCGGAATCCTGTTCGGTGGACCGTCGGCGGAGCACGAGGTGTCCTGCGCGTCCGCGCTCGGCGTGGCCCGGGCGCTCGCCGGCGGCGGCTACCGCACTGTCGCCATCGGTGTCACCCGCAGCGGCGGGTTTCGGCTGCTGCCCGACGCGCTGCTGGCCGAGCTGCGCGACCGGCCGGCCGGTGCGCGGGCCATCGACGACCGCCTGGTGGTGTCCGGGCCGTCGGTCGAGCTGCGGGCCGGTCCGCGTCCCGGCGTCGTGCAGGTGTGCGCCGGCAACGCCCCCGGCGCGGTGCACGCCGAGCTGGACGTTGTCTTCCCGGTGCTGCACGGCCCGTTCGGTGAGGACGGTGTGGTGCAGGGGCTGTTGGAGGCGCTGAACGTGCCGTACGTGGGGTGCGGCATCCTCGCCTCGGCGGTCGGCATGAACAAGGTGGCGATGAAGCGGGCGCTGCGCGCCGAGGGCGTTCCGGTCACCCCGTACGTCGCGTTCGACGCGCACACCTACCGTGCGGCCGACGACCCGGAGAAGCTGGTCCTCGGGCTGCGCCGGCCGCTCTTCGTGAAGCCGGCCAGCATGGGTTCGTCGATCGGCATCTCCCGCGTCGGCGAGGGTGACGACCTGGCCGCCGCGGTGGAGGAGGCGCTGCGCCACGACCAGCTCGTCATGGTCGAGCAGGGGGTCACCGGCAGGGAGCTGGAGTGCGCGGTCCTCGGTGGCTGGCGCCCCGAGGCGTCGGCGGTGGGCGAGGTACGCGTCGCCGGCGGATGGTTCGACTACCAGCAGAAGTACTTCGGCGACAGCGATCCGATGATCGTCCCCGCCTCGCTGCCGGACGAGGTGACCGCGCGGGTTCGGGAGCTGTCGCTGCGCGCGTTCGCCGCGATCGGCGGTTGGGGCCTGGCCCGGGTGGACTTCTTCTACGACGAGACGACCGGTGAGGTGTACGTCAACGAGCTGAACACCATGCCCGGCTTCACCGCGCACTCGATGTACCCGAAGGTGTGGGCGGCCGTCGGCGTCGCCTACCGGGAGGTGGTGGACCGCCTCGTCGAGCTGGCCCGTGTCCGGCACGCGGAACGGCCGGCGACCCCGGTGGGGAACGCCCGATGATCCTGCTCTCCGATCCACGGGTGGCGGCCGTGCCCAGCTCCGACGACGGCGACCCGCTGGTGGACCTGCGTGCGATGCCGGAGCTGCGCCTCGACGGCCGCGCGGCCGACCCCGCCGGGGCGTACGCCAGGCTGCGCGCGGGAGTCGTGGACCGCCTGGTGGCCGCGCAGCGTGACCTGCCCGCCGGCATGCGCCTGCTGGTCGTCGAGGGTTACCGCCCGTACCAGACGCAGTTGGCCATCTTCACCGGCTACCGGGACGAGCTGCGCCGACGGCACCCGGACTGGTCCCCGCAGCGACTGCACCGGGAGACCACCAAGTTCGTCTCGCCGGTCGACGTGGCCCCGCACAGCACCGGCGGGGCGGTCGACGTGACCCTGTGCACCGACGACGGGGTGGAGCTGGACCTGGGCACGGCCATCGACGCGACCCCGGAGGACAGTGCCGACGCCTGCTTCACCGACGCGCCCACGATCGGTCGCACCGCCCGCCGACACCGGCGGATCCTGGTGGACGCTCTCGGCGGCGTGGGGATGGTGAACTACCCGACCGAGTGGTGGCACTGGTCGTACGGGGATCGTTACTGGGCGCTGGTCACCGGTGCGCCGCGCACCCGGTACGGGCCGGTGGACCTGGCCGCCGCACGATCGATACCCGTCCCGGCTGAACGGTAGGGCGCTCCCGTCCGTACCAGGTGAGTGAAGGACACCACCGAGGACGGGAGTGACGGCGATGAGGGTGCAGCGCAGGCACGTGCTGGCGGCGACCGTGGCGGTCGTCGCCGCGGCAGGTGTGGCGGTGGGGACCAGCTTCGGGTTCGCCGGCACCACCCCGGCACGGTCGTCCGTCTGCTCCGGCTCGGTCACGTTCTCGGCGGAGGGCGGTGCGCCGGCGGCCACCAGCGACCGTTTCCCGGTGGGTACCCGGTTGCGGGTGACCAACCTGGACAACAACCGGGCTGCCACGGTGACGGTGACCGGCCCGTCGGGTAGCTGTGTGCTGCTCAACGCCGCCGCCATGGAGCTGGTCCGGGAGCCGGGCAAGAACGTGATCCGCCGCAACGTGGTGGAGCGGCTGGACGGAGCGGCGCCCGTCGGGCAGCCACCCGCCGGCACGGTCCGTCCCGGCGTCGCGTCTCCCGGCGCGCCCGGCCCGGCACCCAGCTCGGTCTGCTCGGGGCCGATCACCTTCTTCGCCGAGGTCGGGGCGCCAGCGGCGACCAGTGGACAGTTCCCGGTGGGCACCCGGCTGCGCGTGACCAACCTGGACAACAACCGGGTGACGACGGTGACGGTGACCGGCCCGTCGGGCAGTTGTGTGCTGCTCAACGACGCGGCGATGGCGCAGATCCGTGAGCCGGGCAAGAACCTCATCCGCCGCAACACGGTCGAGGTGGTCCGCTGACGCGCCAGCCTCAGTCGGCCTGCCAGGTGCCGTCGTCGCGGACCCGGGCCGGTGCGCGGCCCAGCAGCAGAGTCGTCAGCGCGCTGTCGATGGAGTCGCCGAGGAACCACTCGCCGGCCTGATCGAGCGCGAAGACCCGGCCACGCTCGTCCACCGCGAGGATGCTGTCCTGCTGCTCGGTGCCGATCGGAAAGAGGCGTACGCCGAGGACAGCGCCGAAGTCCGCGAGGGTGTCGGCGGTGTGGGCGATGGTGTGCGGGCGGATGTCGAAACGGGAGATCCACACCTGCTCGCCCCGCCCGCGCCGCGCGCCGACCAGGCTGGGAAACGCGGTCAGCGCCTCCACGGCCGCGGGAAAGACCGTGTGCTGATGGGTCAGCCCCGACACGGCGGTGACGTCCCGCACGGCCGCGGCGGCCATGATCTGGTCCCCGATGTGCGGTCGCCACCCGGCCGCGACCAGCGCGTTGGCGACCTCCGCCGGGAAGCGCCCAGGATCGGGGTCGGCTGCCGCCGGCGCACGCCAGGGTTCGGTGTACGCCCGAGCCGACTCCGGCAGGACGTTGGCGCGCACCAGGAAGGTGATGCACGAGTCGCAGGGCAGCTCGGCGGGACCACCAGCCGGATCACCCGGCTCCCGGATCCGGAAGATCTCGAACCGGGCGCCCTCCAGCAGCGCCGCCGCCTCGGCCCGACCCATCGGCGCGATGCCCTCGGCGGCCCGGCGGTGGTCGTACTCGTGCAGGACGTCGGAGACCACGATCAGCTCGGCGTGCGACTCCCCGCCCCGGACCAGGTCGCCAGGGGGTAGCCGGTCCAGGTAGTCGCGGACCAGCGGGTGATGGTTGAGCGGGACGTCGGCCCTGGTGCCCTGGGCGGTCCAGATCCGCCCGTCGAGCGCCAGATGGGCGGCGGTGTTCGGGGTGGCTGCCCGGTGGATCTCCCGGACCAGCAGACTCGACGGGTCGACGGTGCGGGGAGAGGCCGGCCCGGTGGGACGGCTGCGTCGGTACAGATCCGCCACCACGTCGCTCGGCACCCGCGGCCAGGTGGTGACCTTGCCGGTCTGCTTGTCGATGACCGTCGTCGGCAGGTCCCCCGGGACCGTACGCACCTCGGTGGGCACCACAGACGTGATGACGAAGCCGAGGTCGAACTCGTCGACCATCGCTGTGCACTCGTGCCCGAGGCGCTGCGAGTCGCGGCGCGCCCAGGTGGCCGCGAGCTGCTCGGCCTGTTGACGGTCGATCACGCACTGAAACTACCGGACTACACGGATCGATGGCAGCCGGTATGGTGCTGCTCTACCGACGGTGACGGGAGGGGCGGCGGTGAGCGAACATGTGGACCGGCACGCCAACCGCGAGCTACGGGCCCGGTTCGACGACGTGTACGGGCAATATCAGCAGCTCAGGTCCGGTTTGGACACCCTGCAGACGAGGCTAGCCGAGCTGCGGGTGACCCGCCGGTCGGCCGACGGGCAGGTCACCGCCACCGTGGGTGCCCGGGGCGAGGTCATCGAGGTCGAGCTGACTCCGGCCGTCTACCGCGAGCGGGACGCCGGGGCGCTCGGCCGAAAAATCACCGAAACGATCCGGACCGCCGCGACCGCCGCCGCCGACGTCACCCGCGACCTCGTCGCCGAGACCGTGCCGGCCAACTCCGGCTCGATGGACTTCCTGCGCACCGGCGACTACGCGGCCCTGCTCGGCCGGGCCGACGCCGTGCTGGGCAGGCGTGAGGGGACGACATGACCGACGGGCAGCTCTGGCTCGATCCGTCCCGCGCGCGTCGGGGCGGTGCCGACCTGGCGCTCGCCGGCGAGGCGGTCACGGCCCGTCGAGCAGCGGAAGGCGGTGCGATCGAGGCCGCCAGCGGTGCCCGGCCCTGGGGCCGCGACGACATCGGCGCCGCGTTCGAGCGCAACTACCGCGCGATCGAGCAGACCGTGCTGCGGGCCTGGGCGGGCGTCGGGCATCAGCTCACCGAGTTGGGCGGCGACGTGGTCCGCGCGGTCGACGCGAGCGTGCAGACCGACGGGGCCAGCGCCGCCCGGTTCGGTCGGGTCACCGACCAGCGCTGACGGCCGACGATCCCGATGAGCGTGCTGCCGAGCCCGATCCCGCACCCCCTCGACCACGCACCCTGGGACGTTCCGGGCTGGATCTACGAGGCCCTCGACTGGGTGGTCGGGGTGCAGTGGCCGGAGGGCAACGAGCGGGCCGTCTGGGACGTCGCCGACCAGTGGTACGAGGTCGCCACAGTGCTCGCCGGCCCGCACACCGACGCCGCCACGGCCGCTGCCGAGGTGCACAACGGGTATGGCGGGGTCGGGGCCGTCGACGCGGCGTTCGTGGCGGCCTGGCGGGGGATCGCCGAGGGTGCCGACGCCCCGCTCCCCGTGCTGCTGGCGGTCACCGCCGACCTGGGCCGGCTGGTCGAGGAGTGCGGCTGCGACATCGAGGGCGCCAAGCTGGAAGTCTGGATCGAGCTGGGCATCCTGGTCATCGAGTTGCTCTCGGTGGCGGTCGCGGCGGTGCTGACCGCCGGTGCCGCAACCCCCGCCGCCGGCGCGGCGATGACCGCGACCCGGCTGCTGATCCAGCAGATCTTCAAGCGGCTGATGGGTCAACTGGCCAGCAAGTCCCTCAGACACGGGCTCAAGGAGGCCGGCGAACGGGCCGCCAAGGAGGTCACCCGGGGTGGCGTGCGAGGGCTCGCCAAGCGGGCCACCCGTGGAGGGTTGGAGGAGGCCGCCGAGGAGAGCGGCGTCACCCTGGCCACCCAGGCGTACCAGAACTCCACCGGGCGGGCGCACGGCCTGGACATGACCGACCTCGGCGCATCGGCGGTCGGCGGGCTCGCCGGCGGGGCCGTTGCTCCGCTCGCCGGCCTGGGCCGGCACGCCACCGGGCGGGCGGCCCGGGTCGGGGAGCACCTGGGGCGGGAGATGACCGGCGAGGTGCTCGCCGACAGCGCTGCCAGCCTGGCCACCGGCCAGGGCCTCACCTCGGTGGAGGACGTGGCACGCGCTGCCGCGTCCGGGGCCACCGGCTCCGCGACAGGTCAGACCGACCACGCGTTACGGGCACGGCTCGACGCGCAGGCCAACGCCCTCGCGGGGGCGTCATTCGCCAGCCCGTCGCTTCCGTCCGTGGGGGTGTCGGGGGATTCGGCTCTCTCGGGGGCGGCGTCCTCCTCGGGCGGGGCTGCTTCTCTGGGCGCGGCCTCGTCTGTGGATGGGGCGTCTTCTTCGGGCGCGGCCTCGTCTTCAGGTGGGGCGCCTTCCGGGGGTGCGGCGTCTTCTGGCGGTGTGCCTTCTGCGTCGGGTGCTGTGCCTTCGGGGGAGATCTCGTCGCCGGTGGTGCCGGTGCAGGCGACGGCAGTCGCCGCCACGTCACCTGACCAGCTGACGCCGCTACGCGCCGAGATGCCGACGGAACCGGCCGTTCACCCGTCGCGGGTGACTGAACTGCCGCCCGTCGCCGCCTCCGGCCTGCCCGCGGTTGCCGCCGAGCTGCACGTGTCGTCACCATCCTCGGTAGGCGTGGTGTCCGAGGTGGACGCCGCCGACCGCTCGCTGCGCCCGTCCGAGCCGACGCCGTCGACGGATGGGCCCCTGTCGAAGGTGGCGGGCGCGGCACATCCGGTCGCGGCCGACCCGACGCTCTCGTCGGTGGCTGCTGATCCGACGCTCTCGTCGGTGGGCACCGATTCGCGGCTCTCGCCGATGGCCGCACCTGCGGCCGGGACCTTCGAGCCGAGCAGCGGACCGGCCACTGGTGTCACGCCCGGCAGTTCGCCGCACACCCCAACCGCTGGCCCGGTCACGTGGTCTCCGTCGACCGGCGCGTCCCCACCGACGACCACCGTCGGCCCGACAACGCCGGTCACCTTCGGTGCCCCAAGCACGACCAACCGTCCGTCGGTCATACCGACGGTGGTGGGCCGATCCGCCGTGCCATCGCGCGCCCCGACACGGGAGGCGCGCCCACCCGACCATCCCGCCCGGGGCAGGGCGTCGATTCCCGTCGAGGTGGTGTTCGGCGATCCGGTCGTGCCAGCGATCGACCCCGACGACTGGTACGCGGCGCAGTGGGCCGCCGAGGCGGAAGCCGCCGAGCGGCGGCGCTACCAGGGCCACTACGAGTCGCAACGGATCGGCTTCGAGAACAACCGCCGGCAGGCGGAGGCCACCCGACTGCGCGCCCGGGCCGCGGAGCACGATCGCCGGGCGGTCGAGTACGCCACCTACGCCCGGCAGTTGCACCAAGCAGGTCACCGACAGTGGGCAGACGGCTGGCAGCGGGCCGCGAACGACGAGACACGCGCGTACGCCCAATGGCGTGACCTCGCGGATGCGGTGCTGGCCGGCACCACGGCGCCGCCGGTCGTGGATCTCGGCGCCGGCACCTTCGAGCACGCGAACAGGGACGTCGGCGCGCTCGCGCTCGGCGCGGTGGAAACTGCCGGGCCGTCCCGGCTCACCGGCGACGACGTGCCCCCGCCGATCGACGATTCCCGGCCATATGGGCGGCCCGGAGGGCTGCGCCCACCGCTCGCCCTGCACCAGGTCGACGTCGAACGGCAGATGCCCCGCGAGTGGGACGGCAGGATCACCCGCACCGCCGACCCCCGACGGGGCGGCTGGTTCCGACTGCTGAACGACGGAGGTCCCGCAGCCGACGCCACCCGAGGCATCAACTGCCTGGACTGCACGCTGTCGTTGTTCGAGACCTGGGTGCACGGGCGGCCACGAGTGTCGGCGCCGCGTACCTTCGACGGCTACCTGGACGGGGACATCCGGCGCCCGATCCGCGGCGAGGCAGGCGGCCCGGGCCGGGTGGAGGACGTCACCGGCGGGCGCTTCCAGCAACTCCTCGCCCCGCCGTCCGGCCAGCGTCCGTACGCCGAGCAGGCACGGCAGGCCGCCGACCGGGGCTACCGCAACCTGCGCGACCAACTGCTGCTGGGAGGCCACGGCAGCTACGCGTTCGTGGTCACCGAGTGGCCGCACGGCGGTTCCCACGCCTGGGTGGCGCTCAACCAGAACGGCACCGTGCTCTACGTCGACCCGCAGAACGGGGTGGTCCAGGACCGTCCCCTGTATCCCGACGTGGTGGGCATCGACGCGCTGGTGCTGAGCGGGGACGGGCGACCGATGCCGCTCGGCGGGCTGCCCCGGGGCCGGTTCAGCGAGCGGCCCGACCTGCCGGACCATCCGTCGACCGACGACAACGGCGGCCACGGTGACCCGTACATCAACCGGATGTACCTGCTGCTGGACGGCCCGGGCTCGGCAGATGTGGGTGACGTTGAGCCCGTCGGCACCTCGTCCGGCGCTGTTCGGGACCACCCCTCGACGAGCGGTCCGACCTCTGTCGTCTCGATGGCAGACACCCTGGACGAGATCTTCGCGGCCGGAGTGAGTCCCGCCGACTTCGCGGCGGCGATCGACCCGCCTGCGCTCCGTCGTCTGGTACCCGACCTGGACGAGTCGTCGGCGCGGGATGTGGCGCGGCTGTTCGGCGACGGCCGGGTCCGCGACATGCTCGATCACGCACGGAGGGAGCCGCCCGCCAACGAGCCCGAACTGGCCGACCGTCTGACCCGGGAGTTGGTGCGGCATCCAGACCTGGCGCGCCTGATCCTGTCGGCACCCGAACTCGCGAACTCGCTGACCGCACGCCCGTTGACTCTCTATCACCTGGCTGGTCATCAGCAGGCCATCGACGTCCTCGCCGAGGTGCTCGAAGACGTCGCCCGGTCGGAGGCTGTGTCGTCGGAGGCGGCGACCGACAGGGTCGCGGACCAGCCCCAGCCGACGCCGCTCACCGACGACCAGCGGCGGATCAGCGCGAGTATTCGACTGCCGGATGATTCGGCGAACCAACCGGGATTCGACAAGCGCCGTCAGGCTGACCCTTCATATCGGCAGCACTACCTGGACAGCCTCTACGCGGCGGCAGCGGTCGCCCAGACCGAGCTGAATCAGTTGGCGATGTCCCTGGCCCAGGCCGGTGATCGACGTGTCGGCGAGCCGGGCTGGCGTTCTCAGCCCAAGGACCGTCGCCGTGCCGAGGACAAGGTGGACAAATATCAGGGCGACGCGTCCAAGTTGCTCGATCTGGCGGGTGCGAAAGTCGAGTTCCGTAACCTCGATGACCTCTACGCGGCGCTTGAACGCGTACGTGACCATCCGGACGTCGTGATCGTGAGTTGCCAGGACCGGTTCATGTCCCCGCAGGACAGCGGCTACAGGGACGTGCAACTCGTACTGCGGATGGGGAACGGGCACATGGCCGAGTTCCGTCTGCACCTGGCGGCGCTCGACGCGGTGGCAGTCTGGGAGCATGCGCTGTATGAGGTTCGCCGTGATGTGCAGGCCTTGGCCCGAGCCGAGGGTCGTGCGTTGACACCCCGCGAGGGAGCCATCGCAGATGGAATCCTCCGACGGGAGCAAGAGCTGTTCTGGCAGGCGTTGCAATCGACCTATGAAGGGAACACGTGATGGTCCAGATGCCGGGCTTGGTGCTCCCGTCCTACTACCTCTATTACCAGTCACCGGTGAAGATCGTGACGACTCCCGACGGTGGTGCCAGGGTGTGGAGGGTTTCCATCGACACCGGCGGCTGGCACGAGAAGAACGACATCTTCAGCGAGATTGTCTTCGCCGTCGGTGGCGATATTTTTCGGCGTACCCCTGAGGAGTTCGTGCAGGAGGTGGAGCGCTTTCGGGCTCACTATCTGGAGGGCAACGGCCCGATATTCGCTCTCTACGAGACGATACAGGCGGTCAGAGATGTGGCGAAGGCCGAAGATCGCCACCTGACGTCGAAGGAGCGAGCCCTCATTCACGGGATCCGACAGCGGACGTTCGTGATGTTCGAGGAGCAGCTCCGCGCTGCCGGTGATCCGGGCGCGGACCCTGATATAGCGAGGGCAAAGTAGGCGTTGCTTCGCGAGCGGATCGATGGAAGGGCGGGTCGGTGACGACCGTAGGACTGGACGCTCGGTTGGTGCGGGCGCAGGAACGTTACGAACGGGCGGTGTTCGGTGGCGACGCGAAGCCGCTGGACGAGGCCGAGCGGGATCTCGCGGCGCTGGACGCTGATGTGGCTCTGACCCGTGGCCGGATCCTGCACGCCCGCTTCATCGACACCGGTTCGGAGGACCCTGCGGAGCTGCCGCTCTTCGGACGGGCAGCCGCCATCTACCGCGAGCTGGGCGACGCCCGTGGTGAGGGCGAGTCTCTCTTCTGGGTGGGCGCGGTCCACCAGGTGATCCGGCAGGACCAGGTGACCGCTGCCCCTGCCTTCGCCCGGGCTCGGGAGTTGGCTACCGCGGCGGGGGACGAGCTGACTCTGTCGTACGTGCTGCGGCACCTCTGCTTCGCCGAGCAGGCCGCCGGTCGCGTCGACGCGGCGCGGCAGTTGCTGACGGAGTCGACCCGGCTACGCCGGAAGTTGTCCTTCACCGCGGGGGTGGCGGCGAACCTGATCGGTCTGGCGGACCTGGCGGCGGGCGACGGCGATCGGGACGCCGCCCGTGAGCTGCTCGACGAGGCCGCTGGGCTGGCGGCCGGCAGTGGCGCCCATGGGGTCGGCCGGTGGATCGAGCAGGCCCGCGACCGGTTGGGCCTTGCCTGACCGAACGTAGGTCGCCGCTGTCGCGGAAGGCAGGCGGCGCGGGCGGGAAAGTGGCAGAGCCGAATAACATCGACGCATGGCAAGACCCGGTACGGAGAGCATCAAGTCCAGTCTCTGGGCATGGCCGGTCGGCATCATGATCGGTCTGGCTGTCGGCATTCCCGTTTTCGGTTCGAAGGGCGGGGTGGCCTTCGGTGTCGCCCTCGGGGTTGCCTTCGCGGTCGCCTTCGGTGCGACCAGACGTCGGACCGGCGGCGACCCCGTCGGCGGGGCGGCGGGGCAAGATGTCAGCTCCACGGACGCGGGTCAGGGCAGCATCTCGACTGACGACGCCACCGGGGCTCCCGCTGATGGCTCGCGCCGAGGGTGATCGACTCCGGTTTGGTGAAATCGGGGCATCCAGGTCCTTCGGATAGCCCGGTTTTCATGAATTCGAGTGGATCACGCCCGGACGCGGCGCCGGGGCGAGCGGCGGCGTCGGGGCGAGCGGCGGCGTCGGGGCGGGCGGCGGCGCTGGGGCTAGCGGCGCTGAGCCGTGTGGTGGTGCCGGGCAGTGTGGCGGAGGCGGTGGCCGTACAGGAGGAGTTGCGGCCATTGGTCGACCTGGTCGGGCCGGGCCCCAGCGCGCCCGCGACGGTGGCCGGCCTGGACGTCGCGTACGGCCAGGGTGGTGACCTCCTGGCGGCGGCCGTGACGGTGCTGGACGCCGCGACGTTGGAGGTGGTGGATTCCGCGGTCAGCGTGGGAGAGCCCGCGTTCGACTACGTGCCGGGGTTGTTCGCCTTTCGTGAGTTGCCCGCGCTGCTCACCGCGTTGGACCGCCTGAGCGTCCTGCCCGACCTGCTGGTCTGCGACGGGCACGGTCTGGCCCATCCGCGACGGTTCGGGCTGGCCTGCCACCTTGGCGTGGTCACCGGGTTGCCGGCGATCGGGGTGGGGAAGACGCCGCTGGTCGGGACGTGGGATCCGCCGGCCGCCGAGCGGGGTGCGTGGTCGCCGCTGCGCGACGGCGGTGACGTCGTCGGCCGGGTGTTGCGCACCCAGGACGGGGTGAAGCCGGTCTTCGTCAGCGTCGGGCATCGGATGAGCCTGGAGAACGCGACAGCGCAGGTGCTCGCGCTGGCCCCGCGCTACCGGCTGCCGGAGACCACCCGCACCGCCGACCGACTCAGCCGCGACGCCCTCGCCGGCGCCGAACAGACCGACTGACCGCACCGAGCGCGCCGACCCGATCCCACCGACCCGACCCCGCCGAGCGCGCCGACCCGACCCCGCCGAGCGCCGACCCGACCCCACCGCGCACGCCGACCCGACCCCACCGCGCGCCGACTGATCGCGCCCGGCGGGCCGGTCGGAACGCGCTCCGGTCGGACCCGTGCCGACCTTCTTCGCAGGTCGGCGGGCCGGGCCGTAAACCGTAACGCCGCACACATCCGGGCCGCTCTATGACCGATGGGGTAGGTGGGCCGGTAGTAGCCTGACCCGCGAACCCCACCCGGGGAGAACGGCGAGGTGATCATGACGGTGCGTCGACGCGCGGCACAGCTCGCGGCGGTCTGCGGTCTGGTGGGCGGCCTGGTGATGCTCGGTGCGTCACCGGCGCTGGCCGACGAGGACTCGGTCCGGGTGGGTGCGGCCAGCAGCTTCGCCGCCGGCGGTTCCCCGCAGGGGGTGAACGTCGCGGTGCGCAAGCGCACCAATGGGTGCGTTCTGCTGCGTACCGCACTGGGTCTGCGTCTTGAGGGTCTTGAGCCAAGCCAGGTGAAGGTCGAGGTCAACGCGGGCGGGCGCTGGTTGCCGGTGGGCGTCTCGGGTGGCGGCGGCACGGTGGCCACCGTGCCGACGTCGCCGACGAAGCCGACCCTGTGCAAGGGCAAGGGCATCACCGTGCGGTACCGGGTGGCGTTCGCTGCGGGTGTCCCGGGTGGTCGACTCGTCGTCAGCGGCGCGGGTGTCAGCGCCATCGGTCAGGAGTTGGGTCGGGGCAGCGACACGGCGAAGGTGGCCGGCGCGCGGGTCACCCCGTCGCCGACGCCGTCGAAGAAGCCGACGCCCACCCCGAGCCCGTCCGAGGTCGTCGCCGTCGACGAGGCGGTGAACCCGGCCGCCCCGGGTGTTGTGTCGAGTGCCCCGAACACCACGGCGACTGCCGCGGAGTCGTCCGGAGGAGGTTCGATGGTGATGTTCTTCGGCATCGTGATGGTGGCGGTCGGTCTGCTGCTCATCGTGCTGCTGGTGCGTCGTTCGCGGCAGGACCGCAAGCCGTCCGACCAGTCGCCCGAGATGCTGCCGGGCAACCCCGGTGGCACCACCTACCGCGCCGGCGGTGGGTCGCCGGCCGCGCCCGGTCGCCCCGGCCAGGTGTACGGCCAGCAGCCACCGGCCGCCGGCTGGGGTGCCGTGCCGTCCCCGCGCCCCGCCACCGGTGGGGTCTACGGTGCCCGTCCCGGCGGTGCCGGTGCGGTCCCGGAGCCGACGCAGCCGATGCCGGGGACACCCGGAACTCGACCGCTGCCCGGGGACCCGCCGACGGATGAGGGCGGCCACACCGCTTTCATTCCCCGGCTCCCGGGCTGAGCGGGGCGAGACACGAACCCTCCGTTAGGCTCAGGATCGGTGTCCAACTTGCGGCCAAGGAGCGGAACACGTGTCTGATCTGTCCCAGATTGTGAAGGCGTACGACGTCCGAGGGACGGTGCCGGACCAGTGGGACGAGCGGGCCGCCGAGGCACTGGGAGCCGCATTCACCCAGCTGCTGAACTCCACCGACGAGCCGGGCGACGCGGTTGTCGTCGGGTACGACATGCGGGCCACCTCACCCGGGCTGGCCGCCGCGTTCGCCGCCGGCGTACGGGCCGAGGGGCGCTCGGTGATCGAGATCGGGCTCGCCTCCACCGACCTGCTCTACTTCGCCTCCGGCTCGCTCGACCTGCCCGGTGCGATGTTCACCGCCAGTCACAACCCCGCGCAGTACAACGGCATCAAGATGTGCCGCTCCGGTGCCCGGCCGATCGGCCAGGAGAGCGGCCTGACGGAGATCCGGGATCGGGCCCAGGCCCTCCTGGACTCGGGCGAGGCCCGTCCGGCCGGTGAGCCGACCCAGCCGGTCGAGCGACGTGACATGCTCCCCGACTATGCCGCCTACCTGCGCAAGCTGGTCGACCTCTCGGGCATCCGGCCGCTGAAGGTCGTCGTCGACGCCGGTAACGGGATGGGCGGTTTCACCGTCCCCACAGTGCTGGGCGACGCCGCCCTGTCGCCGCTGCCGCTGGAGATCGTGCCGCTCTACTTCGAGCTGGACGGCAGCTTCCCCAACCACGAGGCCAACCCCCTGGACCCGGCCAACCTGGTCGACCTCCAGCGCGCGGTGGTCGAGCACGGTGCCGACATCGGGCTGGCCTTCGACGGTGACGCCGACCGGTGCTTCGTGGTGGACGAGCGCGGCGAGCCGGTCTCGCCGTCGGCGATCACCGCCCTCGTCGCCGCACGTGAGCTGGCCAAGCACCCGGGCTCCACCGTGATCCACGGTCTGATCACCTCCAGCGCGGTCGCGGAGATCATCCGTGAGCACGGGGGGCAGCCGCTCGTCGCCCGGGTCGGGCACTCCTTCATCAAGGCGGAGATGGCCCGCACCAATGCCGTCTTCGGCGGCGAACACTCCGCGCACTACTACTTCCGTGACTTCTGGTTCGCCGACACCGGAATGCTCGCGGCGATGCACACGCTGGCCGCGTTGGGTGAGCAGTCGCTGCCACTGTCCGTGATGGCCGGCGAGTTCGAGCGTTACGTCGCCTCGGGCGAGATCAACTCGACGGTGGCCGACCAGGCGGCGGCGGTGGCCGAGGTGCGGGCCGCGTACCCGGACGCGGTGGCCGACGAGATGGACGGGCTCACCCTGCGATTCCCCGACGGCGCGTGGTTCAACCTGCGCGCCTCCAACACCGAGCCGCTGCTGCGGCTCAACGTCGAGGCGCCCACCCGGGATCGGATGGTCTCGCTCCGGGACGACGTGCTGGACCGCGTTCGCCGATAAGATCGCCTGCGCCGGTCGGCACCGCCGCCGGTGAAGCCGCACACGTGGAAGGAGCCGTGCCATGGCCCTGGATCCGCAGTTGCTCGAGATTCTCGCCTGTCCGGACACGCACCACGCCCCGCTCACCTACGACGCTGATGCGCAGACGTTGACCTGCACGGAGTGCGGTCGCATCTTCGAGGTCCGCGACGACGTGCCGGTGCTGTTGCTGGACGAGGCGCGCGGCGGCCCCGGGCAGCCGTCGTGATCGACGGTACGGCCGGGGTCAGCGGACGTCGCGATGCCGATGAAGCCCTGCTCGACAACCCGGAGGCGCTGGCCGAGCACGACCCGGGCGGCATGCTCCGGCACACGGCGTCGGCCGGTGCGCAGGTCCGCGAGAGCGCCGCACTGGCTGCCGAGGCGAACCTGGCGGTGCTCGCCGACGACGGGCGGCCCCGAGCCGTGGTCATCGCCGGCATCGGCACGGCGGGGCGTACCGGAGACGTGCTGGCCACGGTCGCCGGACCGCGCTGCCCGGTCCCGATCATCGGGCACCGCAGCGCCGGCGTACCCGGTTGGGTGGGCGCGGCCGACGTGGTGATCGCGGTGAGCGCGTCCGGTCGTAGCCCGGAGGCGCTCGGCGCGGCCGAGGCGGCGCACCGGCGCGGTGCCCGGCTGGTCGCCGTGGGTGCCCCCGACTCGCAGTTGCAGTCGATCGCCGAGCAGGCCCGGGCGCCGTTCATTCCGGTGCCCCGGCGTGCTCCGGCCCGGGCCAGCCTCTGGGCGCTCACCGTGCCGGTGCTGCTCGCGGCCCGTTCCCTCGGGCTCGTGAAGGTCAACGAGGCGGACCTGGCGGAGACCGCGGCCCGGCTCGACGCGGATGCCGACCGCTGCCGGTCCGCCGCCGAGTCCTTCGTCAACCCGGCGAAGTCGCTGGCCCTGGCCCTGGCCGGCTCGATCCCGATCGTCTGGGGCTCGTCCCCACTGGCCACCGTGGCCGCCCGCCGGTTCGGCGACACTCTGTCGGCCAACGCCCGCTACCCGGTGGTCACCGGGGCGCTCGGTGAGGCCGGTCGGGGTCGGGTCGGGCTGCTCGACGGCGTCTTCGGCGGTCTGGCCGAGGGGGAGCGGGACATCTTCGCCGACCCGGCCGAGGACGACGGCGAGGGCACCCGACTGCGGTTGGTGCTGTTGCGCGACGGCGGGCTCAACGCCGAGGACGACACCGACGAGCCCTTCGCCGTCGAGGAGCGCCGCGCGGACGCGGTGCAGACCCTCGCCGAGCGCCGTGGCGTGCGGTGCGACGTGGTGACCGCCGAGGGTGGCTCCGCGTTGGAGCGGCTGGCCTCGCTGATCGCGGTCCCGGACTTTGCCTCGATCTACCTTGCCCTGGCCCATGGGCTGGACCCGATGGCCGTGCCGGCCATCACCGAAATGAAGGAGCTGTCGAACCAGTGAACGAACGCAATGGGCGGCGCATCATGCGCGGACCGTTTGGCTTCGTACGGCGAAGCGGAGCGGTGGCATGAGCGCCAACGGTGGGACGAAGGCGATTGTCGCCGCCCTGCTGGCAAACGTCGGCATCGCCATCACCAAGTTCGTCGCGTTCCTGCTGACCAGCTCGTCGTCGATGTTGGCCGAGTCGGTCCACTCGGTCGCCGACTCCGGCAACCAGGCACTTCTGCTGCTCGGCGGCAAGCGGGCCAAGCGGGCGGCCACCCCGGAGCACCCGTTCGGGTACGGCCGGGAGCGCTACATCTACGCGTTCATCGTGTCCATCGTGCTGTTCAGCATCGGTGGCCTGTTCGCCTTGTACGAGGCGTACCACAAGTGGTCGGATCCGCACGGGATCACCGAGTGGCAATGGGTGCCGATCGTCGTGCTGGTGGCGGCGATCATCATGGAGTCGTTCTCCTTCCGGACCGCCATCAAGGAGTCCAACCACGTCCGGGGCAACCAGTCCTGGGTGCGCTTCATCCGCCGGGCCAAGGCGCCCGAGCTGCCGGTGGTGCTGCTGGAGGACTTTGGCGCCCTGGTCGGTCTGGTGTTCGCGCTGTTCGGTGTGACCATGACGCTGATCACCGGCAACGGTGAGTGGGACGCCGCCGGCACCGCGATGATCGGCGTGCTGCTGGTGCTCATCGCCATCGTGCTGGCAATCGAGACGAAGAGTCTGCTGCTCGGCGAGGGTGCCGAGGCGTCCGACGTCGCCGCCATCGAGCGAGCCGTCACCGAAGGCCCCGAGGTGGAGCGGATCATCCACATGAAGACGCTCTACCTGGGCCCGGAAGAGCTGATGGTGGCCGCCAAGATCGGCGTGCCGGCGTGCGAGAGCGCCCAGGACCTGGCCCGGGGCATCAACGCCGTGGAGGCGCGGATTCGCGCCGCGGTGCCGACCGCCCGGGTGATCTACCTGGAGCCGGACATCTACAGCGTCGCCGCCGCCGAAGCCGGCACCGGCACCGCCGCTGACACCGCCGTGCCGCAGCCAGAGGCCGAGCGGTCCGGGGGCTGACTGGTGGAGCCACTGTACGGACCGATCCGCGACTACGCCTGGGGGTCTCGTTCGGCCATCGCTCTCCTTCAGGGGAGGTCGGTGCCCAGCGAGGGTCCGGAGGCGGAGCTGTGGTTGGGCGCCCACCCGGGCGCCCCGGCCAGCGTGGTCCGTTCCGGCCTCCGGGTGAGCCTCTGTGACCTGGTGCGGGACGAGCCGGGGCAGTGGCTCGGCCAGCGGGTGTCCGAGCGGTTCGGCAGTCGCCTGCCGTTCCTGCTCAAGGTCCTCGCGGCTGACGCTCCGCTGAGCCTCCAGGCTCATCCGGACGCCGAGCAGGCCCGGGCTGGCTTCGCGGCGCAGGCCGGGCGCCCCGAGGGGGAGCGCAACTACTCCGACCCGCACCACAAACCGGAGTTGCTGGTCGCGCTCACGCCGTTCGAGGCGCTGTGCGGTTTCCGGGACCCGGCGGAGTCGGCGGAGGCGCTCGCCGCGTTCGGCGTACCGCAGTTGGCGCCGGTGGTCGAGGCGTTGCGGGCCGGGCCGGCGGGGCTGAAGACGGCGGTACGGACGCTGCTCGGCTGGCCGGTCGAGCAGCGCGACGAGTTGTTGGGCGCCGTGCTGGCGTCGTCGGCCGACGGCCCGGACGCGGACCTGGTCCGCCGGCTGGCCAAGGCATACCCGGCCGATCCGGGCGCACTGGTGGCACTGCTGCTGCACCACCTACGACTGGTCGCGGGCGAGGGAATCTGGATGCCGGCCGGCAACCTGCACGCCTACCTGAGCGGCTGCGGGGTGGAGATCATGGCGGCCAGCGACAACGTGCTGCGCGGTGGTCTGACCCCGAAGCGGGTGGACGTCGACGAGTTGCTGCGGGTGCTGCGTTTCGAGGTGCTCGACGATCCGGTGCGGGCTGCCCAGCCGGTGGGCCCGGGTGTGGATTGCTGGCCCGTGCCGGTGGACGACTTCGCGCTGCACCGGGTACGCGTCGGTGCGGAGGTGCCCTCGGTCACGCTGACGCTGCCCGGTCCCCGGGTGGTCCTCTGCGGTGGCGGTTCGATCACCGTGGACGATGGCGCCGGCGCGGTGACGCTCGCGTCCGGCGAGGCGGCGATCGGCACGGCGGCCGGCGAGCCGTTACGGGTCAGCGGTGCCGGTGAGGCGTACGTGGCGACCTCTGGGTTGCGCTGACAGGCTCGTCCGGCAACGACACAAGTCCGACTTTCCCGGAATAGCTTGACGCTGCCCTGCCTGAGTGTGACTCTATGAGTACGCAGCGTTATCGCGACGACGGTCCGAGAACGTGCGGGGGAACCAAACCGGGGGGATGCACGGGGCGGGCGGGACGTGGGCGGTTATCCGTCCATCACCGACCGCCCCGTGCGCTGTCCGCAGCCCGTCCCCGGATGCCCGTCGCTGGCGCGCGTAAGGTGGAAGGTCGGCGCAGACATCGTTCGACAGGAGCTTTCATGACCAGCACCCTCCCGGCGTCCGCCAGCGGTACGCCGTCCGAGGCCCGGCCGAGCACGCTCGCCGAAGGCGACTTCAAGGTGGCGGATCTGTCGCTCGCCGAGTTCGGGCGTAAGGAGATTCAGCTCGCCGAGCACGAGATGCCCGGCCTGATGGCGATTCGCCGGGAGTTCGCCGAGGCGCAGCCCCTCGCCGGCGCGCGGATCACCGGCTCGCTGCACATGACCATCCAGACCGCCGTCCTGATCGAGACGCTGGTCGCGCTCGGCGCACAGGTGCGCTGGGCGTCCTGCAACATCTTCTCCACCCAGGACCACGCCGCCGCGGCGATCGTCGTCGGCCCGGAGGGCACCCCAGAGGCCCCGGCCGGCGTACCGGTGTACGCGTGGAAGGGCGAGACCCTCCCGGAATACTGGTGGTGCACCGAGCAGGTGCTCGCCTGGCCGGACGGTCAGGGCCCGAACATGATCCTCGACGACGGCGGCGACGCCACCCTGCTCGTGCACAAGGGTGCGGAGTTCGAGAAGGCCGGGGCGGTTCCGCCGGTCGAGTCCGCCGACTCCGAGGAGTACGGCGTCATCCTCGAGGTGCTGCACCGCTCGCTCGGCGAGGACAACCAGCGCTGGACCCGGATCTCCGCCGGCATCAAGGGCGTGACGGAGGAGACCACCACCGGCGTGCACCGGCTCTACGAGATGCACCGCGCGGGCACCCTGCTCTTCCCGGCCATCAATGTCAACGACTCGGTGACCAAGAGCAAGTTCGACAACAAGTACGGCTGCCGGCACTCGCTGATCGACGGCCTCAACCGGGCCACCGACGTGCTGATCGGCGGCAAGATGGCCGTGGTGATGGGCTACGGCGACGTGGGCAAGGGGTGTGCCGAGTCGCTGCGCGGCCAGGGTGCCCGGGTCGTGGTGACCGAGGTCGACCCGATCTGCGCGTTGCAGGCCGCGATGGACGGCTACCAGGTCGCCACCCTGGATGACGTTGTCGAGCAGGCGGACATCTTCATCACGGCGACCGGCTGCTTCGACGTCATCACCAACGAGCACATGGCCCGGATGAAGCACCAGGCCATCGTCGGCAACATCGGCCACTTCGACAACGAGATCGACATGGCCGGCCTGGCCAAGCGTTCCGACGTCGAGCGGGTCAACATCAAGCCGCAGGTCGACCTGTGGCGCTTCGCCGACGGGCACGCGATCATCGTGCTCTCCGAGGGCCGCCTGCTGAACCTGGGCAACGCCACCGGCCACCCGAGCTTCGTGATGTCGAACTCGTTCGCGAACCAGACGATCGCCCAGATCGAGCTGTTCACCAAGACCGAGGAATACCCGATCGGCGTCTACGTGCTGCCCAAGCACCTGGACGAGAAGGTGGCCCGGCTGCACCTGGGCGCGCTCGGCGCCAAGCTGAGCACGCTGACCAAGGAGCAGGCCGCGTACCTGGGTGTCTCCACGGAGGGTCCGTTCAAGCCGGATCACTACCGCTACTGATCGACGATTCGGGACCGGGTCGGCTGTTCGCAGCCGGCCCGGTTTCGTCGTTTCCGGCATCAGGGCCGGCGGGGTCAGCCTGACCGAGGGCCGCGGCGGGTGGGGCGGAACCACGTCCAGACGCACCAGGCCAGCCAGCCGACCGACACCACGGTGGCCAGGGCCCGCAGGCGCAACGCGCTGAGCAGCAGCACAACGGCCAGCACCGTCAGCCACGGCAGGAATGCCTTCACGGCGGGGATCCTCCCACAGTCGACCGGGGTGGCCCGCCCTCCCGAGGCCGAAGAGGCTGGTCAACAGGGCGAGTGAGCTTGTCGCGATCGACTTGACGCCAGCCCCGAGCGGGAGGAAGGTATGCCTGCCCTAAGTCAGTTGAGGCGTGCCTAATCAACTCGGAGCCCGGATGTTCGCCACCTACCTGATCGGCCTTCGGGAAGGCCTGGAGGCCACCCTGGTGGTCAGCATTCTGGTCGCCTTCCTGGTGAAGTCGCAGCGTCGGGACCGGTTGCCCCAGGTCTGGGCGGGCGTCGGTCTGGCCGTCGTGCTCTCGGTGCTCTTCGGCTGGCTGATCGAGTACACGTCGACCTCGCTGCTGGCCCGTTCCGAGGACCGGGAGCTGTTCGAGGCGATCACCTCCGTCGCCGCCGTCGTCTTCGTCACTTGGATGATCTTCTGGATGCGCCGGGCTGCCCGGACCATCGCCGGCGAGCTGCGGGGCAAGCTCACCGAGGCGCTGGCCGTCGGGTCCCTCGCGGTCGCCGGCATGGCCTTCCTCGCGGTGATCCGCGAGGGCCTGGAGACGGCACTGATCTTCTACTCGGCCGCCCAGGGCGCGGCCGGCGACAGTCGACCGCTGCTCGCGTTGATCGGCGGCATCGTCACCGCCGTGGTGCTCGGCGTGCTGCTCTACGCCAGCGCCCTGCGGATCAACCTCAGCAAGTTCTTCACCTGGACCGGTGCGCTGCTGATCCTGGTCGCCGCCGGCATCCTCAAGTACGGCGTGCACGACTTCCAGGAGGCCGGCGTCCTGCCCGGCCTGAACGACCTGGCCTTCGACATCACCAGCACGCTCGACCCGAGCACCTGGTACGCCGCCCTGCTCGCCGGAATGTTCAACGTGACTCCCGCGCCCACCGTGCTGG
The DNA here is from genome assembly GCF_018070425.1 of Micromonospora sp. C81. Classification (NCBI taxonomy): domain Bacteria; kingdom Bacillati; phylum Actinomycetota; class Actinomycetes; order Micromonosporales; family Micromonosporaceae; genus Micromonospora; species Micromonospora sp. C81. The sequence goes on along the minus strand of NZ_JAGPXS010000009.1, from coordinate 70,823 downwards.
AGACCATCGCCTGGGTCGGGTACGCCGTACCGGTCCTCCTGCTCTTCCTGCGGCCTGCCCGGCGTACGCCGGCACCCGCCGCGACCACCACCGTCACCGAGCGCGGGGCCGAGACCGGCACCGAGGCCGAGGCCGAGGCCGAGGCCGAGGCGGCGTCCACGCCGCAGCGTGCCTGACTCCACGAGGAGAGACAGCTCAGATGCGTACCACCCAGTTCTTCGCGCTGGCCGCCGCCGGCGTGCTGGCGACGGCCGGTCTGGCCGCCTGCTCCGACTCCGACAAGGGTGACTCGACTGCGACCGGCGGACCGATCGTGGTCAAGGCCAGCGACACCGCCTGCGAGGTCGGCACTACCGATCTGGGCGCCGGCACCGCCACCTTCAAGATCACCAACTCCGGCGCGAAGGTGACCGAGTTCTACGTGTACGCCGAGGGCGACCGCGTGCTCGGCGAGGTGGAGAACATCGCCCCCGGGCTCAGCCGTGAGCTGCACGTGGAGCTGCCGGCCGGCACGTACCAGACGGCCTGCAAGCCCGGGATGAGCGGCAAGGGCATCCGGGGCGCGCTCAAGGTCAGCGGGTCGGCGCAGCCGCTCACCGCCGACGCCGCGCTGGGTGACGCCACCGAGAACTACCAGCGCTACGTCAAGAGCCAGACCACCGCGCTTCTCGACAAGACCGAGGAGTTCGTCGGTGCGGTCAAGGCCGGCGACGTTGCCAAGTCCAAGGCGCTCTACCCGGTCGCCCGCACCTACTGGGAGCGGATCGAGCCGGTGGCCGAGATCTTCGGTGACCTCGACCCCAAGATCGACGGCCGCGAGGAGGTCATCGAGGAGGGGATGGAGTTCACCGGCTTCCACCGGATCGAGAAGGACCTCTGGCAGTCCGGCGACATCAGCAAGGACGGCCCGATCGCCGACCGGCTGCTGGTCGACGTCAAGGAGATCGTGGCCAAGGCCAACGCCGAGAAGCTCTCCCCGCTCCAGCTCGCCAACGGCGCGAAGGAACTGCTCGACGAGGTGGCCAGCGGAAAGATCACCGGCGAGGAGGACCGCTACTCGCACACCGACCTGTGGGACTTCGCCGCCAACCTGGAGGGTTCGAAGGCCGCCGTGTCCGCCCTCCGCCCGGCGCTCCAGCAGCGCGCACCGGAGCTGGTCACGCAGCTGGACACCGAGTTCGCCAACGTGGAGGCGCTGCTCGGCAAGCACCGCGACGGCGACGGGTGGAAGCTGCACACCGCGTTGAGCAAGGCCGAGCTCAAGGAGCTCTCCGACGGGATCAACGCGCTCGCCGAGCCGATCAGCAAGGTCGCCGCGGCCGTCGCGAAGTGACCGGATCGCAGAGGGAGTCGAGTCGATGAGCGGAAGCAGGTTCACCCGACGCCGGGCGATCACCCTGGCCGGCGCCGGGGTGGCGGGGGTCGCCGGGGTAGCGGCCGGCGCGGGGGCCCTGCTGAACGGCTCCCATGGCCCGGCCGCGGCGAGCGACCACCCGGCCGGGGCGGTGCCGTTCCACGGTGAGCACCAGGCCGGCATCGTCACCCCGGCACAGGACCGACTGCACTTCGTCGCCTTCGACGTGATCACCAAGGACCGGGCCCGGCTGGTCGAGCTGCTCGAGGAATGGACGGCCGCCGCCGCCCGGATGACCGCGGGGCGGGACGCCGGGATCCTCGGCGCGGTCGGCGGGATGCCGGAGGCCCCACCGGACGACACCGGCGAGGCGCTCGGGCTGCCCCCCTCGCAGCTCACCCTGACGATCGGCTTCGGGCCGACGCTGTTTCGCGACTCCGACGGCCGGGACCGCTTCGGCATCGCCGACCGGCGGCCCGCCGCCCTGGCCGAGCTGCCGAAGTTCCCGGGTGACGCGTTGCAGCCGCAGCTCTCCGGTGGCGACCTCTGCGTACAGGCGTGCGCCAACGATCCGCAGGTGGCGGTGCACGCGATCCGTAACCTGGCTCGGCTCGGCATGGGCGTGGTGAGCGTCCGCTGGTCGCAGCTCGGCTTCGGGCGTACCTCGTCGACCTCCCGCGACCAGGCCACCGCGCGCAACCTGTTCGGCTTCAAGGACGGCACGGCCAACCTCAAGGCCGAGGACACCGACCTGCTGCGCGACCAGTTGTGGGTGCAGCCGGGCGACGGGCCGGACTGGATGGCCGGGGGCTCGTACCTGGTCACCCGCAAGATCCGGATGCTCGTGGAGACCTGGGACCGCACCTCCCTCGCCGAGCAGGAGGAGATCGTCGGCCGGAGCAAGGGCAGCGGTGCTCCACTCGGTCGGGCCGACGAGTTCGACGAGCCGGACTTCGCGGCGCGCGGCACGGACGGCAAGCCGGTGATCGCCGAGCATGCCCACGTCACGCTGGCCCACCCGAGCCGGAACAGCGGCGCCCAGTTGCTCCGCCGGGGCTACAACTTCGTCGACGGCTCGGACGGCCTGGGCCGGCTCGACGCGGGCCTCTTCTTCATCGCCTACCAGCGCGATCCGCGCCGCCAGTTCGTGCCGATCCAGACACAGTTGGCCCGGCACGACGTGATGAACGAATACCTGCGGCACGTCTCCAGCGGTGTGTTCGCCTGCCCACCCGGGGTACGCGACGGCGGCGACCACTGGGGGCGCGCCCTCTTCGGGTGACCGTCGTCGAGATGGCGACAGCGGAATCGATCCGGGCTGCGGTGGCGCCGGGCGGCGCCGAAGGGGGATCATGGTGGCAGCCAGGCCCGGGACCCATCCGTGCGCCCGGCGCCGCAGCACGTGGCGCATCTACCGGCAGACGCCGGTCCCACCGAACTGAATGAGGATGCAATATTAATCCCATGAGAGCCCGCGTACTGGTGGTCGACGACGACCCCGCGCTCGCCGAGATGCTCGGCATCGTGCTGCGTAGTGAGGGTTTCCTGCCCTCGTTCGTAGCGGACGGCGAGCGGGCGTTGGCCGCATTTCGTGACAGTCGTCCCGATATCGTGCTGCTTGACCTGATGCTCCCCGGTATGAGCGGTATCGACGTCGCCCGGTCCATCCGGGCGGAGTCCGGCGTGCCGATTGTCATGCTGACCGCGAAGAGCGACACCGTGGATGTCGTGCTGGGCCTGGAGTCCGGTGCCGACGACTACGTGGTCAAGCCGTTCAAGCCCAAGGAGCTGGTCGCCCGGATGCGGGCCCGACTGCGCCGAGGCGAGGACGTCGCCCCCGAGATGCTGACCATCGGGCCGCCCGACAACCAGATCACCATCGACGTGCCCGCGCACACCGTCAGTCGTAACGACGAGGAGGTGAAGCTGACTCCGCTGGAGTTCGACCTGCTGGTCGCGCTCGCCCGCAAGCCACGTCAGGTCTTCACCCGTGAGGTGCTGCTGGAGCAGGTCTGGGGTTACCGGCACGCGGCCGACACCCGCCTGGTCAACGTGCATGTCCAGCGGTTGCGGGCCAAGATCGAGCCGGACCCGGAGCGACCGGAAATCATCCTCACCGTGCGGGGCGTGGGTTACAAGGCGGGGACCGGATAGCCTGGTCGCACTGTGTCGACCACGCCCCCACCCTCCCCGAGTACGCCTGCCCGCCGGCCCAGCGCCGGCGGGGAGGTCTGGCGTGCGGTGAGCGGCCGGGTCGCCCGCGTGGTGGCCCGGGTGCACCAGACCTGGCGGCGCTCGCTCCAGGTGCGGGTCGTGACCATCACGCTGGTCGCGTCCAGTCTGCTGGTCGGCGGTTTCGCGTTCCTGATTGCCGACAAGATCACCACCATCCTGCTCGACAGCGCCCGCAGCGACGTCCGGCAGAGGGTGACCGGCGGCGCCAGCTATGCCGCCAAGCAGGTCTCGCTCTACGGCCAGCCGCAGGAGGCGCAGCTCCAGGAGACCATCGACGGCACTGTCAACTACCTCGCCGGTGGCGACCCTCAGCAGACCAGCGGGGTGGTGGTGGCGATCACGGCCAACGACTATCCCAGCGAGATCCAGACGCGCACCGCGCCCTCCGCGAACGTCCAACAGCTGATCAGCCCGGAGCTGCGGGCCGCGATCGCCGACGGCAAGGTCGCCAGCCAGATCCGCACCGGCCGGCTCACGGGGAAGTCCACCAAATACCTCGTGTACGGGTCGCCGGTACCCACCAGCTTCGGCCAGATCGAGCTCTACTATCTGGTGCCGCTGACCGGGCAGGACAAGACCGCCGCCGACGCCCGAGCCACAGTGGTGGCCACCGGGGTCGCCCTGGTGATCCTGCTCGGGCTGCTCGCGGCGCTGGTCACCCGCCTGGTGGTCAACCCGGTCCGGGTCGCCGCGCGCACCGCCCAGCGGCTCTCCGCCGGGCTGCTCGACCAGCGGATGGTGGTCAACGGCGAGGACGACCTCGCCCTGCTGGCCGCCTCGTTCAACCAGATGGCCACCAACCTGCAACGGCAGATCCTGCGCCTGGAGGAGATGTCCCGGCTGCAGCGCCGCTTCACCTCGGACGTCTCGCACGAGCTGCGTACTCCGCTGACCACGGTCCGGATGGCCGCTGACCTGATCTTCGCCGAGCGCGACGAGTTCGACCCGGCGGTGGCCCGCAGCGCCGAGCTGCTCCAAGCCGAGCTGGACCGGTTCGAGGAGCTGCTCACCGACCTGTTGGAGATCAGCCGGTTCGACGCCGGTTTCGCCATGCTGGATTCCGAGCCGACCGACCTGGTGCCGGTGGTGCACCGGGTGGTCGACCGGCTGGCCGGCCTGGCCGAGCGGGTGGGCGTCCCGATCGAGCTCGACCTGCCGGGCGCGCCGGTGATCGCCGAGGTCGACCCGCGCCGGGTCGAGCGGATCCTGCGCAACCTGGTCGGCAACGCCGTCGAGCACGGCGAGGCCCGTCCGGTGCTGATCACCCTCGGCGCCGACGAGACCGCAGTGGCGATCACCGTCCGCGACCGGGGTGTGGGGCTCAAGGTGGGCGAGGAGAAGCTGGTGTTCAACCGGTTCTGGCGGGCGGACCCGTCCCGGGCTCGGCAGACCGGTGGCACCGGCCTTGGCCTGTCGATCAGCCTGGAGGACGCCCGTCTGCACGGCGGCTGGCTGGAGGCGTGGGGTGCTCCCGGGCAGGGCGCGCAGTTCCGGCTCACTCTGCCGGCCCGCGCCGGCGATCGGCTGACCACCTCGCCGCTGCGGCTGGTGCCGGCCGACGCCGCGCTGCCCTTCGGTGGCCCTCGCGACGGTGGCCCGCTGGCCATCGGCCCGGGCACCGGCGGGGCGGTGGCGATCGGCCCGGCGCCGACCGGGGACGGACAGCGGGCGGAGGTGCGCTCATGAGACGGCCCTCTCTGCTCGGGGCACTCGGTGTGGTAGTGCTGCTCGGTGCTGGCTGCGGCATCCCGGCCGGATCCGACGTGCGGGTGGACGGCAAGGGCGGGGCTGTGACCGGGGCCGGCGGGTTCGACGTCCGGCGCAGTGAGCCGCCGACGCGGACCGCCGGCGGCAGCGACAACGAGGTGTTCCTGCGCAACTTCCTGTCCGCCGCCGCCGGCGAGCCGGACCGGGCGTACGAGCGGGTCAAGGCGTTCGTCGCCCCGGAGGACAAGTCCCGTCTGCAGGACAAGAAGGGCAGCGAGGTCGCGCTGAACGTGGTCCGGCTGCGCGAGGCGGCGGTCTACACCCTCAACAGCGACTCGACCACCACCGTGAAGATCACGGTGCAGCAGCTCGGTGTGCTGCGGGCCAACGGCACCCTCGCCCCGCCCGTGGCGACCGAGACGGAATACGAGTTCGGGCTGCGCAGCGCGGCGTTGGACGGCGGCGCCAACGACGAGCGTGCCGGCCTCTACGTCCTCGACCCGCCGAACGTGCTGCTGCTCAGTGACGTCGCCCTCAAGCAGTACTACCAGGAGGAGACGATCTACTTCTGGAGTTCCGACCGCAGCCGGCTGGTGCCCGACCAGCGCTACCGGCCCGTGGCGGTGCCCAACGAGCGCCGGGTCAACGAGGTCGTGAAGTGGCTGGTCGGCGGCCCTTCCGACTGGCTGCGCCCGGGTGTAGTCGGGCTGCCCGACCGCACCGAGCTGATCAACAATGCCACCGGCGCGAACGACCGGTGGGAGGTCAACCTGGACATGTCCGGTGACGACCAGAACGGCATCGACCAGCTGATCACCCAGCTCGCCTGGTCACTGGGCGACCTGACGGGCGAGCTGGAGTTGAAGATCCGCAACAACTCGCAGCCCGTGCAGGATCTGAACGAACGACGCAACTCCCAGCAGCTCTACCCGAACGCCCAGAGCCCACAGCGGTTCGGCGTGTACGAGGGCGCCATCCACCCGCTCGACTTCGAGGGCGAACTCAGCGGGATGGTGCCGCTGGCGCCCGAGGTCAACCGCAACATCGTCTCCGCCGGCCTGGCGTTGGCCCGGGATCAGCGGGTCCTCGCCGGGATGGTGGTCAACGGCAGCAGCAGTGGCCGGTACCGCCTCGCCGTGGGCACGGGTATCGCGCCGGTGTCGGTCATCAACCGCAGTGGCACCGAATACTCCTCGATGAGCCGACCGGTCTGGCTGCGTACCGTCGACTCCCGTGCCGATCGCGGCCTGGTCGTGGCCGACGGGCAGCTCTACCGGTTCGACGAGGCGGCGCGGATGTATCCGGTGCCGCTCAACCTGCCCACCGCTGACGTCACAGCGGTGGCCGCCGCGCTGGACGGTCAGCGGGTCGCGGTGATCGCCGGTGGAAAGCTCTACGTCGCCGCGGTCAACCTGGACGGCGGCGGCGTCTCCATCGGGCCGCCGAGGCAACTGCCCACCTCGCTGACCGGCCTCACGGCGGTCGACTGGGGCAGGGAGGACCGACTGGTGGTGGCGGGGTCCGCAGGCCAACAGGCGATCTACGAGATCAGCGTGGACGGCGCCGTGGAGACGCCCCTGCGGACCGACGTGGGCGCCAAGGTCAACCACCTGACGGCATACCCGACCAACCGCGTCGTGCGGGTCCCCAGCGGGGCCTACATGTACGAGGCGAACGGGGTGGCCTACCGCAGCAGCCCGTTCGAGCGGATCGAGCCGGACCGCGTGCGGGACATCGCCCCGGTGCCGGCCGGCGTCCGACCGAGCAACCCGTCGGCACCGTTCTTCCTCTACTGACACGGTGAGCGGGCTCTGGGCGGACCTCACCGACCTGGTGCTGCCCGCCACCTGCGCGGGTTGTCGGGAGCGCCGGGCCGGCCTGCGGCACGGGGTCTGCCCGGCCTGCGTCGAGGCACTGGACGCGCTGCGTCCACGATCGGTCCGCCCTACACCCGCCCCGCCGGGCCTGCCGTCCTGCGTCGCCCTCGGGCCGTACGCGGGCCCGCTGCGCGAGGCGCTGCTGGCGTACAAGGAACACGGCCGACACGGTCTGGCCCGCCCACTCGGGGCCCTGCTCGCCGAGGTCGTCGCGGCGGCGGTCGGCGTGGCCCGTCCGGTGGCGCTGGTCCCGGTCCCGGACACGGCGGCGGCAGCCCGCTCCCGGTACGGGGATCACCTGGACCGGCTCGCCCGGCACTGCGCGGCCCGGCTCAACCGGGGCGGCTGGGCGGCGCAGGTGCATCGTCCGCTGCGGGCGTTGCCCCGCCCGGACTCGGTGACCCTGGACAGCACCGGGCGGGCGGCCGCGGCCGAGGCCGCGTTCCAGCCCCGCTCCGCCGCGCCTGGCTGGCCCCGTGCCGCAGCCGCGCCCCCGGTCGTGGTGCTGCTCGACGACATCGTCACCACCGGCGTCACCCTGGCCGCCGCGACCAGGGTGCTGACTGCGACCGGGTGGGCACCGAGTGTCGCCGCGGTGCTCGCGGCGACCGAGAAAAGACACCAGTCGTAACCGATCGTGTTTCCGTTTCACCCGTTGGTGTATGAGCTGCGAAAAATCCTGGGCCGTCTCGGCAACATGGGGTGACTGTCGCGCGAACAGGAGTTAGCGTTTCGCTGTCGGGGGTAGGAGGTTCGTTCCACCCCGCCCCCGGCGGTGAGAGGAGGCGTAGCCGTACCAACCGGTCGACGCCAGCGGGTCTCCCCACGGCGCGCGACCGGGTAACCGGATCGAAGACCGTCCGAACAAGGGAGGTCACGTGGACATCGTGGTCAAGGGCCGAAACGTCGAAGTACCGGACCATTACCGGGTGCACGTAGCCGAGAAACTCGCAAAGATCGAACGCTACGACCACAAACTTATTCGTGTCGATGTCGAGCTTTTTCACGAGCGCAATCCGCGCCAAGCCGACCACTGCCAGCGGGTGGAGATCACCTGCATTTCCCGGGGCCCCGTCATTCGGGCCGAGGCGTGCACCAACGACTTCTACAGCGCGCTCGACGCGGCCATCGCGAAGCTCGACACCCGGCTGCGCCGCGCGGCCGACCGTCGCCGCGTACACCGGGGTCGGCAGACGCCGATCTCCGTCGCCGAGGCCACCGCGGGCCTGCCGGTCGCGGACCTGGTGGCCCCCGCCCTGAGCGCGCCGGCTGACGGCGCCCGCGCCGGCACCGCCGTCGCGGAGCGGGTCGAGGAGGAGTACGACGACCAGCAGCCGTGGCACATCGCCCGGGAGAAGGTGCACCCGGCGGAGCCGATGACGATCGACGACGCGCTGTTCGAGATGGAACTGGTCGGGCACGACTTCTACCTGTTCCAGGACAAGGAGTCCGGCCGCCCGAGCGTCGTCTACCGGCGCCACGCGTACGACTACGGCATCATCTCCCTCGCCACCGACCGGTAACGAGACGCGTTGATCAGGGAGTTGTGGTGGGGAGCCCCCGCCGCAACTCCCCGATCCGTCAACGGAGGTCGGTGGGCAGCAGCGCGAAGGTCAGGTCGTCCAGGCGGGTGCCGGCCAGCCCGGGCAGACGGCCCCGTTGCAGGGCCTCGCGCTCGAACCCGACCCGCTCCAGCACGCGGTGCGACGCGGTGTTGTCCGGCACCGTGCCGGCGGTCAGCCGCGCCATCCCGGCCGGGCCGAACGCCCAGCCGGCGAGCAGTCGGATCGCCCGCGTCGCGTACCCCCGGCCGCGCCAGTCCGGCAGCAGCGCATAGCCGACCGACGCCTCGCCACTGGCCACGTCGGTGTACGACAGCCCGCAACTGCCCGCCGGCTCCCCGCTGGCCACGTCCGTGATCAGCAGTCTGGCGATGTCGCCGGTCAGCCATCCGCTCTCCGCGAGACGGCAGCGCCGTTCGATCGCCTCCCGCGTCGGCGGTACGGGCGGCGCCTGGTTCGCCACCACCTCGGGTCGGCTGTGCAGCCGGTACATCAGCTCCGCATCGCCGGGCGCGAGCCGGCGCAGCGCCACCACCTGATCGGTGAGCACACCGTCGGGCAGATCGGGCAGCAGCCGGGCGGTCGGGCCGGGCGGATCCCCGGCGAGGCGTACCCAGGCCAGCAGATCGTGCCGCCCCGTGTCCCGGTTGCAACCGGCCGACCGCCGCGAACCCTCGTAGCGGAAGCCGGCGGCCAGCGCGACCCGCTGGCTCGGCCCGTTCTCCGCGTCGGTGAGCAGTTCCAACCGGGCCGTCCCGGCGGCGAACGCGTGCTCGCTCAGCGCGCGGGTCGCCGCCGCGGCCACCCCGCGCCCGCGCGCCCCCGCCCGCACCCAGTAGCCGATCTCGGCCTGGCCCCGGGTGGGCACCGGATTGCTCAGCCCCACCGTGCCGAGCAGCCGGTCGGTGGCCGGGTCCGCGATGGCGTACGCGGCGCCGCCGCCGGCCCAGGCCGCGGGGGCGCCGGCGTCGATCCACCAGCGGGCGTCGGTCTCGGTGTACGGCGACGGCAGCCCCGAGATGAACCGCTGGGTCAGCGGATCCGCGCAGCCGTCGACCACGTCGGCGATGTCCTCGGCGCGGAATGGCCGCAGTCGCACCCCGTGCGCCTCGACGACCTGCTCAAGGCTCATGTCAGGTCCTTGCTGAGCAACGAGGCCACCCAGACGTCGACCCGCTCGCCGCGGTGCTGCACCCCGCCCCGGGCCGTTCCCTCGAACGTGAAGCCCGCCTTCTCGGCCACCCGGCGGGAGGCGGTGTTGCCCACGTTCGCCTTCCACTCGATCCGGGCCAGGCCCAGCGTCGTGAAACCCCAGGCGCTGAGCGCGACCAGCGCGGCCGGCATGTACCCGCGGCCACGGGCCGCCGGGGCGGTCATGAAGCCCACGTCGGCCAGCAGAGCGTCGGCGGGGGAGAGCCGCAGGTCGAGCGAGCCCGCGTACCGGTCGTCCGCGTCGGCGATCACGAAGTGGGCGGCGTCTCCCCGGGCCCAGGCGTCCTGGCCGTGGATCCGGTAACCCTGTGCGTCGGCGCGTTCGTACGGGTCCGGCACCGTCGTCCAGCGGACGGACTCCGGGTCCTGACAGGTCTGCACCACGGCGTCCAGGTCCTGCTCCTCCATGGGGCGCAGGCGTATCTCGCCGGCGCCGGCCGTGGCGAACAGGACGGGCTGCGGGCGGCCGAAGACGGCGGCCCGCCGGGCGGCGAGGGTGCCCGGGCCGGCCGGCCCGGTCGACCCGGGTGCAGGCACCTCGCCGGGCAGCAGCGACCCGATCCAGGTGTCCGCGCCACGGTGCGGCGTCGAGTGGGCCATCCGCAGCCGGCCGTCGACCCGGAAGCCGGCGCGTAGTGCGACCAGCCGGGAGGCGTGGTTGCCCACCTCGGCGTGCCAGATCAGCCGGCGTAGCCCGAGGCTGTCGAAGGACCAGCGGGCCAGCGCCCGGGTGGCCCGGACCATCACTCCCCGGCCGCGCGCCCAGGGGGCGGTCCAGTAGCCCACCTCACCGGTGCCGGCCTGGTCGATCGAGATCAACCCGCACGAGCCGAGCAGGTCGCCGGTGGCCGGGTCGCAGACCGCGAAGGGGGCTCCGGTGCCTTCCGCCCAGGCCTGTCCGCTCATTTCGGTGACGAAACCGTGAGCGTGTTCCGGGCGGTATGGGCGGGGTACGGTTGTCCAGCGCTGAATGTCCGGGTCCTGACATGCTCGGTGCACGGCCTCGGCGTCCGCCTCCCGCCAGGGCCGCAGCAGCACGCCGTCCTCGATGATCTCCACGGGCTCCACTCGTGCATCCTGCCGTAGCGTTCGCCGACGGCGTAACCGGATAACGTTTGGAGCGTGCGCAGGACGCGAGTTATGTCGGGTTCGGCGGGGTCGCGCACCGCCACCAGTGACCATCGGGCCGATGCAGCGCCTACGATGGTTCGAGACTGTCTAGGGGAGCGTTGATCCGTGTCGATTCTGGAAAAGGTCCTTAACGCGGGCGAGGGCCGCATGGTGCGGCGGCTCAAGGCCATCGCCAATGCCGTCAGCTCGATCGAGGACGACTACGTCAACCTCACCGACGAGGAACTGGCCGGCATGACCGAACAGTTCCGGGAGCGGCTCGACGAGGGTGAGACCCTCGACGACCTGCTGCCGGAGGCGTTCGCGGTGGCCCGCGAGGCGGCCGCCAGGGTGCTCGGCCAGCGCCCGTACGACGTCCAGGTGATGGGCGGCGCGGCGCTGCACTTCGGCAACATCGCCGAGATGAAGACCGGTGAGGGCAAGACGCTGACCTCGGTCATGGCCGTCTACCTCAACGCGCTGTCCGGCAAGGGCGTCCACGTCATCACGGTCAACGACTACCTCGCCCAGCGCGACGCGGCGTGGATGGGCCGGGTGCACGAGTTCCTCGGGCTGACAGTCGGCGTGGTGCTGCCCAACCGGCCGGCCACCGAGCACAAGGCCGCCTACGAGTGCGACATCACCTACGGCACCAACAACGAGTTTGGCTTCGACTACCTGCGCGACAACATGGCCTGGTCGAAGGAAGAGCTGGTCCAGCGCGGCCACAACTTCGCAGTGGTCGACGAGGTCGACTCCATCCTGATCGACGAGGCACGCACCCCGCTGATCATCTCCGGCCCGGCCGAGCACTCGGCCCGCTGGTACGGCGAGTTCGCCGGCGTGGTGGCCCGGCTCCAGCCCGGCACCGACGGTGAGGGCGACTACGAGGTCGACCACTCCAAGCGCACCATCGCCGTGACCGAGCGGGGTGTCGCCAAGGTCGAGGACCGGCTGGGCATCGACAACCTGTACGAGTCGGTCAACACCCCGCTGGTCGGCTACCTCAACAACGCCATCAAGGCCAAGGAGCTCTACAAGCGCGACAAGGACTACATCGTCAGCGACGGTGAGGTCCTGATCGTCGACGAGTTCACCGGTCGCATCCTGCACGGCCGTCGCTACAACGAGGGCATGCACCAGGCGATCGAGGCCAAGGAGGGGGTGGAGATCAAGCAGGAGAACCAGACCCTGGCCACGATCACCCTCCAGAACTACTTCCGCCTCTACGAGAAGCTGTCCGGGATGACCGGTACGGCGCAGACCGAGGCGAGCGAGTTCAACAAGGTCTACAAGGTCGGCGTCGTGACGATCCCGACCCACCGCCCGATGGTTCGCGAAGACCGGCCGGACGTCATCTACAAGACGGAAAAGGCCAAGTTCAACGCGGTCATCGAGGACATCGCCGAGCGGCACCAGATGGGCCAGCCGGTGCTGGTCGGCACCGTCTCGGTGGAAAACTCCGAGATCCTCTCCCAGCTCCTGCGCCGACGCGGCATCCCGCACAACGTGCTGAACGCCAAGTTCCACGCCCGGGAAGCCGAGATCGTCGCCCAGGCCGGGCGTAAGGGCGCGGTCACCGTGGCCACCAACATGGCCGGCCGCGGCACCGACATCCTCCTCGGCGGCAACCCCGAGTTCCTCGCCGCGAACGAGCTGCGCCAGCGCGGCCTCGACCCGCTGGAAAACGAGGAAGAGTACGCCAAGGCGATGGAGGAGGTCCTTCCCACGTGGAAGCAGGCCTGCGACGCCGAGGCCGACGAGGTCTCCGCCGCCGGCGGCCTCTACGTGCTGGGCACCGAGCGGCACGAGTCCCGGCGGATCGACAACCAGCTGCGCGGTCGCGCCGGCCGACAGGGTGACCCGGGCGAGTCCCGGTTCTACCTGTCACTCCAGGACGAGCTGATGCGGCGCTTCCGGGCCGGAGCGGTCGAGGCCGTGATGGAGCGCTTCAACATCCCGGAAGACGTGCCCATCGAGTCGAAGATGGTCACCCGGCAGATCAAGAGCGCCCAGGCCCAGATCGAGGGCCAGAACGCCGAGATCCGCAAGAACGTGCTCAAGTACGACGAGGTGCTCAACAAGCAGCGCCAGGTCGTCTACGCCGAGCGGCTCCGGGTGCTCAACGGCGAAGACCTCTCCGAGCAGGTCCGCAACATGATCGACGACACCGTCGAGGCGTACGTGCGGGGTGCCACCTCCGACGGCTACGGCGAGGACTGGGACCTTGAGCAGCTCTGGTCCAGCCTGAAGCAGCTCTACCCGGTCGGCGTGACGATCGAGGAGCTGGAGGAGGAGGCCGGCGGCTCGCGTGCCGGCATGGACGCCGACTTCCTGGTCTCCCGCCTCAAGGAGGACGCGAACGCCGCGTACGACCGGCGCGAGGAGCAGGTCGGCACCGAGGGGGTGCGCCAGCTCGAGCGGATGGTGCTGCTCCAGGTCATCGACCGCAAGTGGCGCGAGCACCTCTACGAGATGGACTACCTCCAGGAGGGCATCAACCTCCGGGCGTACGCCCAGCGCGACCCGGTGGTGGAATACCAGCGCGAGGGCTTCGACATGTTCGCCACCATGATGGAAGGCATCAAGGAGGAGACGGTCGGCTTCCTCTACAACGTCGACGTCCAGGTGACCGAACCGGAGCCTGAGGAGGGTTCCGAAGAGGTCGCGCTGCTCGACAAGCCGGTGGAGATCCGGGCCAAGGGCCTCAACCGCGCTCCGCAGCGGCAGGGCCTGCAATACTCCGCTCCCACCATCGACGGTGAGGCCAGCCCCGGCGCGGTCGCCGTCGAACAGGCCGAGCAGCAGGCTCCGGCGCTCGGCGTGGGTCGACCGGCCCCGGGTGCTCCCGCGGCACCGGGGCAGACCGCGCCGTCCGCCCCTCAGCGGCCCGCCTCCGGGCTTCGCGGCCCGGCGGTTCCGTCCGCCGCTTCCCGCCGGCCGGCAGCGAACCAGGCCGAGGCGAGCAACGGTCCGTCCCGCAACGCGCCGTGCCCGTGTGGCTCTGGCCGCAAGTACAAGCGCTGCCACGGCGCCCCCAACGGCGGCAACTGACCGACAGCACCTGACGAACGGGTCCCGGCCATCAGGCCGGGACCCGTTCGTCGTCTCCCGGCGTCACGCCCCCGGTCCGCGTGGCGATGATCATCTCGGTCTTCAGGAAGTCGGGGTGTCAACGTCAGGTTGATGGCGCGATTTCCTGAAACCCGAGTTGATCAAGCCAATCCGGCCTGGTTTTGTCCGGCTTAGCCTGGCTGGCGCGGTCCGATCCGCCTCAGTGCGGTGCTGCTGGTGCGGTCAGAGGACGTGCAGGGCGGTGCAGAGCCACCGGCCCCGACGATGCTCCAGGCGGAGCGCCATTGCCCAGCTTCGGCCGCCCGCACCGGTGAGGACGGCAGCCGCCTCCACTGCGGCCTCGCGGGGTTCGCAGACGCGTAGGCGCAGCAGCCGGACGACCGGTCGGTTGGCGCGACGGCGAGGTGCGCCGGTCCGCCCGGACGCGCGGGCCAACTCGGTCAGCAGGTCACTCGCTCGGGGCGGGTCGAGCAGTGCCCGCACCTGCGCCGGGGACCGGTAGCCGTTGATCACCTCCAGGCAGGTGCCGACGAAGCGATGCGCGGCTCGGGTGGCTTCCGGGGCGGTCGCCGGTGGCAGCGGCGTTACCGGGTGGGTGGTGTGCCGGCTCGGCACCGGGCGGAGTGCGCCCCGGCGCTCGGGTGGTCGGACCGGGTCTGGCCGGGTCGAGGCGAACAGGTCAAGGGCGAGTTGGCCGTGCACGGGTGCCGGCCAGTACGACCCGTCGGCCTCGTCGGCGTACGGCGGATCGATGGGTGGGACTGGGCGCAGCCGCACGGGTGGTCGGTGAGGGCCGGGTTGCGCCTGGCTCATCTTTGCCCCCTTCGATCTTGCGTTTGCGTTCGTTTGCCTTCGACTGGCCAATTCTCAGGGATGAAGAGGCCTCGGTCAATGGTTGAGCGACGACCCTGCCGAGCGCACGGCTTGATCCACTCGGGTTTGCCGAAGTCGCGGTATCCGCACGGCCTGGACACCGCGCTTTCCTTGAAACGGAGTGGATCAAGCGCCAACGGGTGAGTGGGGGCGCTAAGACCGGGGGACCAGCCGCTGCTACTCCGGGTCGCGATCGAGCAGGGGGTTGCTCTGGACCCACTCCGCAGTCTCGTCGTACTTGCGCGCTATGTACTCCTCCAGGCGCGCGCGCTCGACGCGCCACTGGCCGCGTCCACCGATCTTGATCGCGGGCAGTTCACCGCTGCGCACCATGTGGTAGACCTGCGAGTCCGACACATTCAGCTCGGTGGCTACGTCGGAGAGCAGCAGGAACCTCGGCTCCACAGGAACTCCCGGGGTTGATGTCGTTTGGCTCAGTTTGCCACCGACAGCCCGTGCCGCCCAGTGCCGGGCCGTCAGAGTGGCCAGCCGGACACACCGGCCGGGAACTTCCACCGACCGGAGGCGGGGTGTATGACGGTCACGGCGTGCGGCATGATCTGCGCCCGTGCCGGCGGCCGCCGGTGGTGGACGAAGCGGGGAGACGACCGGTGACCGAGGAGCTTGTCCGGGTGTACGTGCCGGCGACCGTACCGATGCTGACCCGGCTGCGTGAGGAGGGGCTGGCTGCCGACGATGCGCATGCCGTGACCCCGGCGCTGCGTGAGTGGTACGCCGAGGGCGACGAGGAGGAGTTGGAGTACGTCGCGTTCACGCGGGCCGCCCAGGACGCGCTGCACCTGCTCCGGGAGGACCCGACGGCGCCCCGCCGCCGCGTCGTCGTCTCGGTCGACCTGCCGGCCGGCGCGGTCGGGCGGGGCGACGGTGAGCTGGGTTCCAGCATGGTGACGTTGGCCGACGCCGTTCCGGTTGGTGCCATCGCGGCCATCCACGTGGATGGAGCGGACGCGGTCGAGGACGTCACGGCGGCGGCCGACGTGGTGACCGAGGCCGCCGCTGGCGACCCCGATGCCCAGTTCGCCGTCGACGGCGCTGAGGACCACGAGCTGGAGTGGTACGACGTGACGGAGCTGGACCTGCTGCTGCGCGCAGTCAACTGAGCCGGACGCCGGACGCCGGACGCCGGACGCCGGACGCCGGACGCCGGACGCCGGACGCCGGACGCCGGACGCCGGACGCCGGACGCCGGCCGACGTCAGCGGGACGGGTCGGCCTTGGCCGGGTCCGCGTCGAACGTGCCGAACGTCTCGGCCGGGCTGGCCTCGTCGTCCTCGGGGTCGACCCGGGCCGCGACGGGCTCGGGGTTGTCGTCGGGTTCGTCGTCGGTGTGGGCCGGGCCGAGGGTGCGGCCGAACGCGATGAGCGCGGTCAGCGCCCCCACGAAGAGCACCCAGATGCCGTTGTCCACCCGCGACGTGCCCAGCGAGGTCTGCGCCACCGCGTCGGCTTCGCTGAGCGCGCTGGCCAGGTCGAGCAGCGACCGGCCACCGATTCGGATGATCATCTCGGCGAGCAGCAGGAGCAGGCCGGGGCCGGCGCCGGCGAGCAGGTACGCCGGCCAGCGCAGCGCCGGGGCCGCGGGATCGTGGCGGAGGGCCCGACGCCGCGCCCAGGTCAGGTAGCCGAAGGCGAGGAGCCCGGCGAGGAGCCCGGCGACGAGTGACTCGGTGCGGGACACCCACTTGGCCGCGTTGACCACCGACTCCTGGCTGTCGCCGGCCCCGAAGAGGTCGAACAGCGGGTCCCGGGCGCGGCTGAATGCGACCACGAAGATCAGGGTGCCCAGCGCGGCGGTCACCACAGCGCCGACCGCCGGGGCGGACCGTGCGCCGGCCACCGCGCCCCCGATGATCGCCGCAGCCGCCGTGGTGCCGGCGATCACGTTGGTGGTCGAGGTGTCGAAGTAGGTGAGGTTGATCGCCAGCGCGGCAGCCAGGCCGACGAGCATCCCGCCACCGATCGCCCCGGCGAAGCGCAGGGTGGCCCAGTCGCCGTACCGGCGGGACAGCAGGTTGCCCGCGGCCAGCGCGACGGCCGCGCCGGCCACCAGCGCGGCCGAGATCACGCCGGGCAGGGCGAACGCGGAGAGGCTGATCGCGGTGACCCCGGCGGCCGCCGAGGTGGTGGCCTCCCGGGTGGACCAGAGCATGGCGGTCAGCCACCCGAGCGCCAGCAGCGCGAGGATCGCCGCGCCGGGGGCGGGCAGCGGCCGGCTGCTGGGGCTGGCCGCGTCGGCCGACGGGTCGTCCGACTCCGCGGCCGGGACGCGGCCGGGCTGCTTGGTCATCGTCTCCCCTTCGAGGCGGCAGGTCACCGACCATTCAGGGTACGCGGGCCCGCTGGGTCACCCGCCGCCCCGGGACGACCGCGAGGGGGTACGCCGGGGCGGGGCTCCCCGGGTGTGCAGGCGACGCGGTCACTCGGCGGGTGGGTGAAGGGCTGCCGGCGTACGGGCGGGTCGTCGGATCGAGCTCGATCGGTAAGGGGAGGAGGGGTGGGTCGGTCCTTGGCGGGGGCGGTGGCGGAAGTGGGGCGTGCAGCCCTTCGTGGGAGAATCACGGGAGGTCCCGCCGCTGCTCGGCCCTCCCGGGTAGCGTCCGGTGTCCGGCCGTCCGGTCGGTGCCTGCGGGTCCGGTTTCGCCACTGCTGTCGAGATCGCCAGGAGCCTTGATGGATGCCGTGTTCTCCGTTCCCGAGCCGCGCAACGAGCCGGTTCGCAACTACGAGCCGGGCAGCCCCGACCGGGACCGGCTCCAGCGGCGGCTGACCGAGCTCGCCGCCGAGCGCATCGACCTGCCGATGACCATCGGTGGCGAGCAGCGGATGGCTGCCGGTGACTCGATCGACGTGGTGCAGCCGCACCGGCACGCGCACGTGCTGGGTGTGACCGGGCACGCCACCCACGACGACGCCCACGCCGCGATCAAGGCGGCCAAGGACGCCGCCCCGATGTGGCGGGCGCTGCCGTTCGAGGAGCGCGCCGCGATCTTCCTGCGCGCCGCCGAGCTGCTCGCCGGGCCGTGGCGCGACACGCTCAACGCCGCCACCATGCTGGGCCAGTCCAAGACCGCGATCCAGGCGGAGATCGACGCCGCCTGCGAGTTCATCGACTTCCTCCGGTTCAACGTGCACTTCGCCCGCCGCCTGCTGGAAGAGCAGCCCGCGTCCTCGCCGGGGGTCTGGAACCGGTTCGACCACCGCCCGCTCGAGGGCTTCGTCTACGCGGTCACCCCGTTCAACTTCACCGCCATCGCGGGCAACTTGCCGTCGGCGCCGGCCCTGCTGGGCAACACGGTGATCTGGAAGCCGGGCCCGACCCAGCAGTTCGCCGCGCACTTCACCATGCGGCTGTTCGAGGCCGCCGGCCTGCCGCCCGGCGTGATCAACATGGTCACCGGTCGGGGCGAGGAGGTGTCCGACGTCGTGCTCGCCGACCCGGACCTGGCCGGCATCCACTTCACCGGCTCGACCAAGGTCTTCCAGCAGTTGTGGCGGACCGTCGGCGACAACATCGCCCGTTACCGGGGCTACCCGCGCCTCGTCGGCGAGACCGGCGGCAAGGACTTCGTGGTCGCGCACACCAGTGCCGACGTGGACGCCCTGCACACCGCGCTGATCCGCGGCGCCTACGAATACCAGGGTCAGAAGTGCTCGGCGGCCTCGCGGGCGTACGTGCCGCGTTCGATCTGGGAGGGTGGCCTGCGCGACCGGCTGGCCGCCACCACCGACTCGCTGACCTACGGCGACGTGGCCGACTTCAGCAACTTCGGCGGCGCGGTGATCGACGACAAGGCCTTCGCCCGGCACACCGCGGCGCTGGAGCTGATCGCCGGTGACGACTCCTGCCGGGTGCTGGCCGGTGGCACCGCCGACGACTCGGTCGGCTACTTCGTCCGGCCGACGCTCTTCGAGTGCGGCGACGCCGCCCACGAGACCTTCACCACCGAATACTTCGGGCCGATCCTGGGCGTGCACGTGTTCGACGACGCCCGCTTCGACGACGTGGTGGCGCAGGCCGAGTCGATCGCCCCGTACGCGCTGACCGGCTCGGTGTTCGCCACCGACCGCCGGGTGGTCGACGCGGTCGCCGAGCGCATGCGGTACGCGGCCGGCAACTTCTACATCAACGACAAGCCGACCGGCGCGGTGGTCGGGCAGCAGCCCTTCGGCGGCGCCCGGGCCAGCGGCACCAACGACAAGGCGGGCTCCTGGCTCAACCTGGTCCGCTGGGTGTCGCCGCGGACGATCAAGGAGACCTTCGTGCCGCCGACCGACCACACGTACCCCCACATGGGCTGACCCTGCGGCGACGACCCGCCGGCGGTGCGCGGAGCCGCCGGTGGGTCGGCCCAGGGTCCTGATCCATCGAAAGTCCTCAACGGACAGTCTGTCGCCGACAGTGCACTTAGGAAGTCCTGTTGGGTGGCAAACTGGCAAATCCTGGACGCCGCGTGCGCAAAGTGGCAGCGTAGTGGGCATGGCGGATTCCGGAGTCAACCCTACGGCGGCGGCCCTGCTCGGGCTCCTCCACGAGGGCCCGATGACAGGCGGTCAGTTGATGGCCGCCGCTGAGCGCCGTCTGGCGCCGTACTGGTCGATGACCCGCAGCCAGGTCTACCGCGAATTGCCGGTGCTGGCCGAGCGGGGTTTCGTGCGTCTCGGTAAGCCGGGGCCGCGGATGAGCCAGCCGTATTCACTCACCGCCAGTGGGAAACGGACGTTTTCCCGCTGGCTGGCGGAGAACCCGGGGCGGGACACCATCCGCAACCCGATCGCGCTGCGGATGGCGTTCGGCAACCTGCACTCGGCCAGTCAACTGAAGGGCCTGTACGCCTCGGCCAACGAATACCACACCGAGGCCCTCGCCCAGGTCCGGGAACAGGTCAAGAACGCCAAACGGGACGGCGAGACGTACGACGCCAGCGCGCTGGAGTTCGCCGTCGCCTACCACCGGGCCGCCCTGTCGTGGTTGAAGACCGCCCCCGTCGGGTGACGCCGGGCGGGTTCGCCCACCGGCAACGAGCTGAGCAGCCTGCAATGGCGCAGCGTCAATTTGGCGTCGGCCTGCGGGGCTCGCAAGCTCACTCCTCGCCCGCGCAGTACGCTTATCTGTCGTGACCGCTGCCGATTACGCCGAACAGCTCAAGGAACTCGACGCGACCCTGCGAAACATCGAGGCCGTCCTCAACCTAGACCGCCTCCACGAGGACAAGGCCCGCCTTGAGCAGGAGGCGTCCGCCCCCGACCTCTGGGACGACCAGGCCAAGGCTCAGCAGGTGACCTCACAGCTGTCGTACGTCAACGGCGAGATCAGCAAGCTGGGCAGTCTGCGTTCCCAGCTCGACGACGCCCGGGTGCTGCTGGAGCTGGCCGAGGCCGAATCCGACCCGGGTGTGCTCACCGAGGTCGAGGGTGAGATCACCGGGCTGACCAAGGCCATCCAGGAGATGGAGGTCCGCACCCTGCTCTCCGGCGAGTACGACTCCCGGGAGGCGCTGGTCGCCATCCGGGCCGGCGCCGGTGGCGTGGACGCGGCGGACTTCGCCGAGATGCTGCTGCGGATGTACCTGCGCTGGGCGGAGCGGCACGGCTACCCGACCGAGGTCTACGAGACCTCGTACGCCGAGGAGGCGGGCCTGAAGTCGGCCACCTTCGCGGTGAAGGTGCCGTACGCCTACGGCACGCTCAGCGTCGAGTCGGGCACCCACCGGCTGGTCCGGATCAGTCCGTTCGACAACCAGGGCCGTCGGCAGACCAGCTTCGCGGGCGTCGAGGTCCTGCCGGTCACCGAGCAGACCGACCACATCGACATCCCGGAGAACGAGGTACGCGTCGACGTCTACCGCTCCTCCGGCCCCGGTGGGCAGAGCGTCAACACCACCGACTCGGCGGTCCGGCTGACCCACATCCCGACCGGCATCGTGGTGACCTGCCAGAACGAGAAGTCCCAGTTGCAGAACAAGGCCTCCGCGCTGCGGGTGCTCCAGGCCCGGCTCCTGGAGCGCAAGCGCCAGGAGGAGGAAGAGAAGATGGCCGGCCTCAAGAGCGGCGGCACCAGCTCGTGGGGCGACCAGATGCGCTCCTACGTCCTGCACCCGTATCAGATGGTGAAGGATCTCCGAACTGAGCAGGAGACCGGCAATCCGAGCGGGGTCTTCGACGGCGACCTCGACGAATTCATCGAGGCCGGCATCCGTTGGCGCAAGCAGCGTCAACTCGCCAACGACGGTGCGTGACGGCTCGCGGGCGGAGCGCGTCATCGATCTCCAGGTAGAGGCCTGATTCGACGACTCGTGGCGGATCGGCGGGGCGTGGGGCTTGGCTCAGTTGTTACACCGCGTAGACTCACCACCCGTGATTCAGCTTGAGCAAGTGACGAAGACGTACCCGAAGGCGTCCCGGCCTTCGCTCGACAACGTGTCCGTCTCGATCGAGAAGGGCGAGTTCGTCTTCTTCATCGGTCCATCCGGCTCCGGCAAGTCCACAATCATCAAGATGCTGCTGCACGAGGTGGCCCCCAACAAGGGCCGCGTCGTGGTCAACGGCAAGGACGTCACGTCGATGCGTTCCTGGAAGCGACCCCACTTCCGACGCTCGATCGGCTGTGTCTTCCAGGACTTCCGGCTGCTGCCGAACCGCACCGCGTACGAGAACGTGGCGTTCGCCCTCGAGGTGATCGGCAAGACGAAGGCGGTTGCCCGCCGGGTCGTGCCGGAGGTGCTGGAGCTGGTCGGGCTCGGTGGCAAGGAGCACCGCTACCCGCACGAGCTCTCCGGTGGTGAGCAGCAGCGGGTCGCCGTCGCCCGGGCGTTCGTGAACCGTCCGCTGATCCTGCTGGCGGACGAGCCCACCGGAAACCTGGACCCGGACACCTCGATCGAGATCATGCGTCTGCTGGACCGGATCAACCGCACCGGCACGACCGTCGTGATGGTCACCCACGACTCCAACATCGTGAATCAGATGCGCCGCCGCGTCGTCGAGATCGAGAGCGGTCGCATCGTCCGTGACCAGGCTCGCGGCGTTTACGGGTGAGCCGGCGCTCCACCCCTGCGCAGCCTGACGACGAACACCTCATGCCGGAGACCCGGAGGAACCCCCGATGCGCGTGAAATACGTCCTGTCCGAGGTATTGGTCGGACTGTGGCGCAACGTGACCATGTCCATCGCGATGATCATCACGATGGCGGTCTCGCTGACCATGCTCGGCGCCAGCGGTCTGATGTACCGCCAGGTCGACGACATGAAGGACCTCTACTTCAAGAACATCCAGGTCGCGATCTTCCTGAACCAGGAGGTGAGCGAGCCGCAGCGCACCGAGCTGAAGGGCAAGTTGGAGGGTGACCCCCTGGTCAAGGAGGTCATCTACGTCGACAAGGCCCAGGCGTACGAGCGCTTCAAGACGATGTACCAGGACGCGCCGGACCTGGTGAACGCGGTCAAGCCGGACCAGCTGCCCGAGTCCTTCCGGATCACGCTGAACAACCCGGAGCAGTACCGCGACATCTACGACCAGTACAAGGAGACCGACGGCGTCGACGAGATCGTCGACCAGAGCAAACTCCTCGACAAGATCTTCAACATCCTCACGTCGATCCAGAACATCGCGCTGGCCGCCGCCATCGTGATGGCGATCGCCGCCCTGCTGCTGGTCGCGAACACCATTCAGGTGGCGGCGTACAGCAAGCGACGTGAGGTCGCGGTCATGAAGCTTGTCGGTGCGTCCAACTGGTTCATCCAGGCGCCGTTCGTGCTGGAGGCGGTGGTGGCCGGCCTGATCGGCTCGCTGCTCGGTCTGGTCGCCCTGGTCGCGGCGAAGTATCTGCTCTTCGACGGGTCGTTGAGCGCGTTGCAGGGTCTGCTCTCGCCGATCAGCTGGGGCGACATCCTGTTCATCTTCCCGCTGATGGCCGGCGTCGGTGGTCTGGTCAGCGCGGGCACCGCCTGGATCACCCTGCGCTTCTACCTGCGGGTCTAGGTACCGGACGGGTCGTCCCGTCGTCTCCCGAGGACCCTCCCGCAGCCGGAAATAAACGGCGCGGGAGGGTCCTTGTGATTCGGGTAGCATGATCGGTTGTCCGGCCGGGGTGAGCCCGGCCACGGGCGACGGCGGAGAGGGGGTGGCACCGATGCCACGGGAAAAGGGGCGCAAGGTGGTCGCCTCCAACAAGAAGGCGCGCCACGACTACGCGATCCTCGACACGTACGAGGCGGGCATGGCGCTGACCGGCACCGAGGTCAAGTCGCTGCGGGCCGGGCGCGCGTCGCTGGTCGACGCGTTCGCACAGGAGCGCGACAACGAGTTGTTCCTGCACTCCATGCACATCCCGGAATACACCCAGGGCACGTGGACCAACCACGAGCCCCGGCGTACGCGCAAGCTGCTGCTCAACCGGGGCGAGCTCGACAAGCTTCTCGGCAAGACCCGCGAGGGCGGTCTGACGATCGTCCCGTTGCAGGTCTACTTCTCCGACGGCTGGGCCAAGGTCGAGATTGCGCTGGCCAAGGGCAAGAAGTCGTACGACAAGCGTCAGGACCTCGCCAAGAGGGACGCGGACCGGGAGATCGCCCGGGTGTCCGGCCGGCGAGGTAAGGGGATGGACGACTGATTCATCCCGTTTGTCCGGGCTGGCGCGCCGGCCCGGGCCTCGGGATGAAAGCGGTTGCGGCAGGCGTTAGTCTTGTCAGTGCCGCCACATCGGTGGCCTGTCGAGGGGGTGACTGGTTTCGACTTCGTACGCAGCGACAGGGGAAGCGAGCCGAGGAAGCCGACGTCGTCTCGAGAATCGGTCGTCGGAAACTTATAAGCGCCAAGCAAAATCGCGCTGACTTCGCTCTCGCCGCCTGAGGCGAGTAGCTAAGTCTGTCGGCCTGGGAACGCCTTCGTCCCAGTAGCCGGCATCAGCTAGGAGGCTGGCCAATCGGACCCGGTCGCGGGGTCCGTGCGGCGAGATTAATCAGCGACTGGGCCCGTCACACCAACTTGCTCGCGTGAGCGGTGGGGCCGAGTAGAGGCACAGCGAGCTGCGCTCGGAGAAGCCCTGACAAACCGGCGAAGGACCCGGGTTCGATTCCCGGCACCTCCACCACCTCGAAGCGAAGCGCCCCGGCCCACCGGCCGGGGCGCTTCGTTGTGTCGAGGGGCGTTCTACGCTGCCTCCTGTGACCAACCAGGAGCTGCGCCTGTCGGTCGGCGCGTCACCCGGTCAGCGCACCGTGGCGGTGCTGTCCGGCGTCTTCGTCGCGACCATCGGTGCCGCGTTCGTGGCGCTGCCCCTGATCGCGGGCGGGCTGCTCCGTCGGCTGACCGGCCCAGGGGACGCGTTCGCCTCCTACGAGGAGGCCCGCGATCTCCCGCCGGGAATGCTGCCGCCCGCTCTGCGGGACTCCGGTGCCGGCGCGGAGTCCAACTCCGTACCGGTCATCGGGCTGTGCGGTCTGCCGTTCCTGCTGCTCGGCGTCTACCTCGTGCTGCGGGTGCTCCGCACGGCCGCCTGGCTGGAGGGCAGCCGGGCCCGGGTGCGGGGGGCGTTCACCACCCGCACCGTCGACCTCGCCACCGCACGGATCGACACCGCGAAGCTGTCGTATCGCGGGACGGGGGAGGACGACACCCCGATGATCGGACAGCGGCTGCGGGCCATCGTCGCCACCGACCGGGCGAGCAACCGGCGGGTCACCATCCCGCTGCGCGGCATGGGCCTGGGCAGCCTGCCCCCGCCCGAGCTGCGGGCGTTGGCGGACGCGATCACGACGGGCCGTCCGGTCGACGGGCGCGACGACGCGCACACCGTCGCCGACCAACTGCGCCGTCTCACCGCGCACCCGTTGGCTGAGTAGCTGGCCTGTCCCCTCCCAGGGACGCCTGTGGAGTCTCGGAGCCCACCAGTGGTGCCGGTGAGGCCGATGGGGTGAAAGGGGCAGATGAGCCGTTCTGCGGCCCTGGACACGGTGGGCCGGGCAGGCTCACCATCGCGGTATGGGATAGCAGCGCGCCGCGCGGGAGGTGCCATGGTCACCGGTCCGGTCCAGCAGCCGTCACTCGTCGTCCGGCCGCGCGCCGGTCACCCCGCCGAGCCAGATCCCGCCGGTCATCCCGTCGAGCCACCCACCGTCGGGCTGCCGGGTGAGCCACCTTCTGTCGGGCTGCCCGGTGAGCCGCGCCCGGCCGGGCTCGCCGGAGACGTGCACGCGCTGGGGCGGGCCGTCGCCGCCATCGGCCCCTGCTGGCGCGACGAGGTCCTGCTGCGCCTGCGTCCGGTGGGGCAGGGCTTCGCCGAGCACGTCCGGATCACCGAAGGCCCCGCCGGGCTCTACCGGGAGTTGCTCACCCAGTCGCCGCGGCTTCACCACGGGGTGCGGCTGCTGATCCGGGAGCACGCGGCGATCGTCGCCGCGATCCTGGCGGTCCAGCGGAGCGCCGAGCAGCCCGAGACGCACCCGGACGAGCTGCGGCACTGGGCCGGGCACCTGCTGCGGAGGTTGGCCCGGCATCGGCGTCGCGGCGCCAATCTGCTCTGGGAGGCGTACCAGACGGATCTGGGTGGCGAGACCTGAGCCGGGAACCGGAGAGTCGACGGGCGCGTCGAACCGGGCATGCGTCGACCGACAGTGCTGCTCGTACTCCCGTTGTTGCTCGTGGCGGGCTGCGCCCAGACCGGCGCCGGCCCGGCCGACGGGCCCAGCGACCCGACGCCGCACCGTGCCGAAGCCTTCGACCAGCGGGCCGCCCGGGTCGCCGAGGCGTGGCAGCCCGGCCCCGACTGGCGTACGGGGTACGTCCCCCTGGAGGGGCCGACAGTGCTGACCGGTGACCCGCGCTTCACACCGGACACCGAGGTGGCCTTCCGAGCCGGGTGGTACCGCGCGCAGGTCCCGATTCCGCCGACCCGGGTCGGCGGTGAGATCCGGTTCCCGGACGGTCGGCTGACGTTGCCGTTGGTCAGCGCCGCCGAGGCGTACCGGGAGCTTGACCAGGGTGACCCGCTGCCCTGCCCGGGTCGACCGAAGCGGCCAGGCCTGCCCACCCCCGGCGGGCCAACCGTCGAACCGGGGCCGGATGGTTGGGCCACCAGCGCGGCGCAGACCGCCTGCCTTCCGCTCACCGTCACCGGGGTCACCCTGGGCGCCGTGTCGGTCCGGACGAGCCGGGGTGAGGCGCAGGTCCCGGCCTGGCTGTTCACCGTCGAGGAACTGGCCACGCCCGTGGCCCGGCTCGCCGTCGCACCCACGGCGGTCAAGCGGGTGCCCGAGCCCACCGCGCCCGCCGGGCCGTTGCCGGACGGGCTGGTGTCCGCTCAGGACCTCGCGGCGGTCGACGGTGCACGGTTGACCGTGCGGCTCGGCGTCGGTGCCTGCGACACCGCGATCACACCGCTGGTGTGGGAAGGGCCGGACGTCGTGGTGGTCGGTGGCAGTGTCACCCGGAGCACCGGCGAGTGCATCGCCATCCTCAAGATGGAACCGGTCACCGTCACCCTCGCGGCGCCGCTGGGTGCCCGGCCGGTGCTGGACGTGTCCACCGGCGCCGCCCTGTCGATCGCCTCGCGCTGACCGCCCGGCTCAGAGGATGCTGGGCACGTCGGTGCTGATCGGCACGGCCAGCACCGTGGGTCGGTCCGCGCGCAGCCCGGCGGCGAGTGCCGTGCCGAGATGGTCGGGGGTCTCCACCACCTCGGTGGCGCAGCCGTAGCCGGCCGCGATCGCGATGATGTCCAACCCGGGCAGGTCCAGGCCGGGCACCCCGGGAGTGTCCTTCAGCTCGGCGAACGCCTTGAGGATCGCGTACTGCTGGTTGACCGGGACGACCACCACCACCGGCAGGGCGAGGCGTGCTGCCGTCCACAGAGCCTGCACCGAGTAGTGGAACGAGCCGTCGCCGATCACCGCCACCACGGGTCGCCCGCGCCCGGTGTCCCGCTCGGCGAGTGCCACCCCGATCGCGGCGGGCAGGCCGTAGCCGAGGCCCCCGCTGGCCATCGTGAAGTACGACGCCGGGCGTCTGATCTTGAGCTGACGGCGCAGCGCGGACAGATTGGATGGTGACTCCTGGACCAGCACGCCGTCCGCCGGCCAGTGCGCGGCCAGCGCGGCGAACAGGGCGTCGGCGCTCAGGGGAGTGGTGACCTCGGGCGGTGCCGGCGCGTCCCGCCGTGGTGGCGGCTGCCGGTCGGCCGTCGGCACCCGTTCGACCAGCGCGGCCAGGGTCAGCCCCGGGTCGCCGAGCAGGCTGTCCCCGACCGGGGCGCGGGCGGCTTCGTCGGGGTCGTCGGTGACGTGCAGCAGCCGGGCGCCGTCGGGCAGGTGGTCGCCCGGCACGTACGGGTAGTAGCGGAACACCGGGGCACCGACGACCAGCACCGTGTCGTGCCCGCGCAGTGCCTCGGCCAGCGGACCGATCGCGTACGGCAGCACCCCGCGAAAGTGGGGGTGGTCCTCGGGGAACACGGCCCGCTCGGTGGCCGGGGCCGACCAGACCGGTGCGGCCAGCCGCTCGGCCAAGGCGACCGCCGTCGACCAACTCCCGGAGCGGTCCACCCCCGGCCCGTACACGAGCACCGGGTTGTGGCTGCCGGCGAGGATCCGGGCGAACTCGTCCAACCGCTCGGGGTCCGGCGCGAACCGGGTGGCCACCGAGCGCGGGGCGGGCGGCGGGTCGGCGGTCTGGGCCCAGTCGTCCATCGGCAGCGAGAGGAAGACCGGCCCGGCGGGTGGCTGCACCGCCGTCGCGTACGCCCGCAGCACCGCCGCGGGGATGTCCTGCGCCCTGGCGGGCTCGTAGGCCCACTTGACGTACGGCTGGGGAAGCTCGGTGGGTCGACGGTTGGCCAGGCGGGGTTCGAGCAGCAACATTTCCCGGGTCTGCTGGCCGGCGCTGACGATCAGCGGGGTCTTGTTGTGCCAGGCGGTGACCAGGTTGCCCATGCCGTTGCCGGTGCCCGGTGCGGTGTGCAGGTTGACGTGGGCGGGTTGCCCGGTCGCCTGGGCGTACCCGTCGGCCATCGCCACCGCTGTCGCCTCGTGCAGCGCGTGGACGTAGTGGAAGTCGGCGGGGAAGTCCCGCAGGAAGGGCTCCTCGGTGGAGCCGGGGTTGCCGAAGACCGTGGTCATGCCGAGGGTGCGGAGCACGTCGTACGTCGCGTCCCGGACCGTTGCCATCGCCACCCGCCTCCGTGTCGCGGGCAGGGACGATCACGGTCGCCCTCCCGATCAGCCGAATCTATCGGGATGTGACGGACCTTTCGGGCGTTTCCCCGCCGTGGGTGGTCCGGATCCTTCGATCACCAGGAGGTTCACCGTCGGGTCATCGACAGTCCGTCTCAACTGTCCGATCACCCGCCGTTCAGACCTTAGCCAGCACCCGGGACGCAGGCTATGGTGCCAGGCATGGCGTTGACAGCGCGGCTGATCCCGGCGCACCGGGCGGATCCGGCAGATGACCGATCCCCGGCGCGGGCTCACGGTTGACGGGTGTGTGGGATGCAGGGAGAGGGCCAGGCGATCGGCGGACGAGCCATGGAGTCGATGACCGGGCGGCTGCTGGTCGCGACTCCGGCGCTCAAGGACCCGAACTTCGACCGTACGGTGGTGCTGCTGGTCGCCCACGAGCCGGGCGGTGCTCTCGGCGTGGTGTTGAACCGTGCCACCGAGGTGCCGGTGGCCGAGGTGCTCGGCGACTGGAGTGACCTGGCCCGGCACCCGGCGGTGCTCTTCGAGGGCGGCCCGGTGCAGCCCGACTCGGCCATCTGCCTGGCTCGCATGCGGCACCCGATGCGCCGGCTGAAGGGCTTCCACCAGGTCTCCGGGGCGGTCGGCACGATCGACCTCTCGGTCGACCCGGAGCGGCTGCGGGAGAGCATCGGCGGCATCCGCGTCTTCGCCGGCTATTCCGGCTGGGGCAGCGGCCAGCTGGAGCAGGAGATCGCCGACGGGTCGTGGTTTCTGCTGGACGCGTTGCCCGGTGACGCCTTCGTCGACCGGCCCGACGACCTGTGGCCGATGGTGCTGCGCCGGCAGGGCGGGATGATGGCCGCGGTCGCACACTTCCCGCCGGACGTGGCGCTCAACTGACCCGGCTCGGCGGGGACCCCGCGAGATGACCATGCGGGCCGGTCTGTGTATAGTTTCCCAGTGCCCGGGCGACCGGGACAACAGCAAGGGGCCGTGGCGCAGCTGGTAGCGCACCACACTGGCAGTGTGGGGGTCAGGGGTTCGAGTCCCCTCGGCTCCACCCTTGTGAAACGCCCTGACCGGGGACCAACCGGTCAGGGCGTTTTCCGTTGCGGCCGGCCTGGGTGGGCACCTAGCGCAGGATCGGTGACCACTCCCGCTGGCTGACGATCGTCACACCGGGCGTGCGGTAGTAAGCGTCCTCGGCGAGGGTCGCGGCGAGCGCCTCGGCGTCCGGGACGTCGAAGATCAGGACCGCGCCGGAATCGTCGGGGAACGGCCCGGCCATGACCAACCGGCCCTCCTGGCGCAGAGCCTGGAGACGCTCCCGGTGCGCCGGCCGGGCCGCGAGTCGGTCGGGTTCCTCGCCGAAGGACAGCTCCACGATGAACACGGTTCCTCCTCCTGGGGCCGATCTTTCGGAAAGCACCCTAGTCGATGCGCCGCCGCTGCACCGACACGCGAAACGCCCTGACCGGATGACCCGGTCAGGGCGTTTGTCGACTGTATGTGCGGTGCGGGCTGGATCAGCCCTGGCGGCTCTTCCACTGCGGGTTGGCGCGGTTCACCACGACCACCCGGCCGCGACGGCGGACCACCACCGAACCCGGCTTCTGCTTCAGTGCACGCAACGAGCTACGTACCTTCATGTCTGCCTCCTCGGTGCAAGCGGTTCCGAGTATCGAAACGCCGCACCCACCCGCCGGATTCCCGCCGGCCAGCCGTCGAACCTTTGCCGCCCGCTGGCCGTACCAGTGGGTGGAGGTCATCCTCATGCCCGTACGCCGGCTCTTCGCCATGGTGCTGGTCGCTGCCGCGACAGTGCCGCTGGCAGCCACGCCCGCCGCCGCGCACGGCGCCCCGACCAACCCGGTCAGTCGGGCGGCCGCCTGCGGGCCCGAGGGCCGGTACGCGGCCACCAGCGCCTGCCGGGCGGCGGTCCAGGCGGGTGCGGCGGTACGCGAATGGGACAACGTGCGCGTCGCGGCGATCAACGGTCGGGACCGGGAACGGATCCCGGACGGTGAGTTGTGCAGCGGTGGGCTGTCCGCGTACCGGGGGCTGGATCTGCCCCGGACCGACTGGCCGAGCACCGAGTTGACCACCGGCGCGAAGTTCACCTTCACGTACCGGACCACGATCGAGCACCGGGGCACCTTCCGGCTTTACGTCACCAAGCCCGATTACGACCCGCGTGCACCGTTGACCTGGGCGGATCTGGAAGCGCGCCCGTTTCTGACGATGAAGGACCCGCCGGTGCGGGCAGGGGCGTACCAGTTGGCGGGTCGGCTGCCGGCGGGCCGCGACGGTCGGCACCTGATCTACACGATCTGGCAGAACTCCAGCACCCCGGACACCTACTACTCCTGCTCGGACGTGGTGTTCCGTGGTGCCAGGGCCACCGCGTCGAAGGCCGTCGCGACGAAGAGCGCGGCGGCTGCTCCGCGTACCGCTGCGAGTCGGCCCGTCGCCTCCGAGTCGGCGGTGGCGGCGGCGGCCGACCCGGGCGTGCCGGTGGCGTCGGTGACGAACCTCGGCAGCCGGTGGCCCGTGCTGGGCGGCGCCGCCGTCGTGCTGGTCCTGCTGCTGTTGCTGATCGGCGCGAGCCGGCGACGTCGCGGCGCCGTCGCACCCGTGGGCCGGCAGTGCGAGGTACGCAACCACCGGGCCGGGCGGCGCCGGATCTGGTGACCCGACCCCGCCCGGAGCCCGGCGGTGTTCAGCTCAGGTGCTGCTCGATCTCGGCCAACTCGTCGGCGGTGAAGTCGAGGTTGTCGAGCGCGGCGATGTTGGTCTCCAGCTGCTCGACGCTGCTCGCCCCGATGATCAGGCTGGTCATCCGCGGGTCGCGCAGGGCCCAGGCCAGCGCCAGCTGCGCGAGGGACTGCCCGCGCCGCTCGGCGACCGCGCCGAGCCCTCGGATGGTGGCCATCTTCTCCTCGCTGAGGTCGCTCTCGTTGAGGAAGACGCTGGTGCGCACCCGGGAGTCCGCCGGGATGCCACCCAGATAGCGATCGGTCAGCAGGCCCTGGGCGAGCGGGCTGTACGCGATGCAACCCGCGCCGACCTGCTCCAGCGTGTCGAGCAGGCCGTCGGACTCGGTCCAGCGGTTGAGCATCGAGTATGACGGCTGGTTGATCAGCAGCGGCGTGCCCAGGTCGCGCAGGATCGCGGCAGCCCGTGCGGTCTGCTCGGAGTTGTAGTTCGAGATGCCGACGTAGAGCGCCTTGCCGGAGCGGACGACCGCGTCCAGCGCGCCCATCGTCTCCTCCAGCGGGGTGTCCGGGTCGAACCGGTGCGAGTAGAAGATGTCGACGTAGTCCAGCCCCATCCGGCCCAGCGACTGGTCCAGCGAGGAGATCAGGTTCTTGCGGGAGCCCCACTCGCCGTACGGGCCGGGCCACATGAGGTAGCCGGCCTTGCTGGAGATGACCAGCTCGTCCCGGTACGCCCTCAGGTCGGTGGCGAGCATCCGGCCGAAGTTCTCCTCCGCCGAACCGGGCGGTGGGCCGTAGTTGTTGGCCAGGTCGAAGTGGGTGACACCCAGGTCGAAGGCGCGCCGGACGATGTCGCGCTGCCGTTCGAAGGGGCGGTCCGGGCCGAAGTTGTGCCAGAGCCCGAGGGAGACGGCGGGCAGCCGCAGGCCACTGCGCCCGCTGCGCCGGTAGGTCATGGAGTCGTAGCGGTCATCCGCGGCGAGGTAGGTCACGATCATGAGCCTAACTCTGGCTCGCGCTGGCGGTGATCGCGCGTGTGAACCAGGACATCGGGGTAGTTTCGACGCCATGCGTTTCATTGCTCTCGACACCCCCAAACCGCTGTCCAAGATCGGGCTGGGCACCTGGCAGTTCGGCTCCCGGGAATGGGGCTACGGCCCGGCCTTCGAGAAGCAGGCGGCGCAGATCGTCCGGCGGGCCGTGGAGCTGGGTGTGACGGTGTTCGACAGCGCGGAGATCTACGGCTTCGGGCGCAGCGAACGGATCCTCGGCGCCGCCCTCGGCGACGACCGGCCCAAGATGGTGGTCGCCACCAAGATCTTCCCGGTCCTGCCGGTGGCCGCCGTGGTGCAGCAGCGGGCGGTCGCCTCGGCGGCCCGGCTCGGCGTCACCAGCATCGACCTCTACCAGGTGCACCAGCCCAACCCGCTGGTCGCCGACCACACCACCATGCGCGGCATGCGGGCGTTGCAGGACGTCGGGCTGGTCAGCGAGGTCGGGGTCAGCAACTACGGGCTGCGCCGCTGGCAGGTCGCCGAGGCGGCGCTCGGCCGGCGGGTGCTCAGCAACCAGGTCCGCTACAGCATGCTGGACCGCGCACCTGAGCAGGATCTGCTGCCGTACGCGCGGCAGGCCGGTCGGGTGGTCATCGCGTACAGCCCGCTGGCGCAGGGCTTCCTCTCCGGCCGGTACGACGCGAAGAACCCACCGAGCGGCGCGGTCCGGCGGGCCAACCCGTACTTCCTGCCGCAAAACCTGGAACGTGGCGCGGTCCTGATCGACACCCTGCGCCAGGTGGCCGACGCGCACGACGCCACCCCCAGTCAGATCGCGCTGGCCTACCTGCTGCGCCACCCGAACGTGCTCGCCATTCCCGGGGCCTCCGGGGTGGAACAGATGGAACGCAACGCCGCCGCCGCGGACATCGACCTCGCCGACGACGAGTACGCGGCACTGGCCGAGACCGCGAAACGCTTCCGCCCGGTCACCGGCCTCGCCGCGATGCCGGCGATGGTGCGTGCCCGGTTCGCCAGCCCTACGGAGAAGTGAGCACAGTGGACGACATCACCGCACTGATCCTGGACGACCACGCCGCCTTCCGGCGCGGCTTCGCCCGCCTCGACGACGCCCGCGACGAGCAGGAGATGCTCGCCATCTGGGACGCTCTCGCCCTGCACCTGGACATCCACGCCGAGGCGGAGGAGGCGATCCTCTACCCGCACCTGGTCAAACACGGCGACGACGGCGAGGACGAGACCGCCGACGCGATCGGTGACCACAACAAGATCCGGGACGCCATCGCCGAGGCGAAACTGCACCCGGTCGGTTCGGAGCAGTGGTGGGAGGCGGTCGGCACCGCCCGCCGGGAGAACAGCGAGCACCTCGCCGAGGAGGAGGACGAGGCGCTGCCCGACTTCCGCCGGCACGCCAGCACCGAGCTCCGCGCCGAGCTGGGCCAACGCTGGCTGACCTTCTACGGCGAGCACAAGAACGGCCGCAACCTGCCGTTCCGCGACAAGGACCCCCAGCAGTACGTGGCCGACCACCGCTGAGATCTCCCCGGCACGGGGGAGTCGCCGAGCCTGGTTCCGGCATGAGAATGACGAGGTGACCCTCCGAGCGGTGCTGACCCCGCTGGTCGCCGGCACCACCTGGCGACGCGGCGTGTTCCTGCTGCTCGGCGGCGTGCTGGCCCTGCCGTACGGGGTCCTCGCGGTGACCTTCGCCCAACTGCTCGCCGACTCGGAGATCCCCCGCCCACTGGTCTACGCGCTGCTGGTGATCGCGGCGCTGATCGCCGTGGTCCCGCTGCTGCTGGATGGCAGCCGGGCTCTGGAGATCGCCGCCGTACGGGCGTTGCTCGGCATCGACCTGCCCGAACCGGCGCCGGGGCACACGGCCGACCGGGAGACCCGGCTGCGCAGCGCGCTCTGGATCGCCACCCACCTCATCGTCGGCGCGCTGGTGATGGTCGCGCTGTTCAGCGCCCTGCCGATGGCGCTGGCGTTCATCGCTCAGCAGTTCGGCATCGGCACCGAGCTGACCAGCCGAGAACGGTTCGGGCCGCTGGACGGGCGGGACAGCGGCTGGCTGACAGTGAGCGGGGTGGCCCTGCTGGTCGGCCTCGGCTACGCCGTCGCCGGGCTCGGCGCGCTCGCCGGCTCGATGGCGCCGGTGCTGCTCGGCCCCGCCCCGGCGGAGCGCATCGCCGCCCTGGAGGCGCAGGCCATCCGGCTCGCCGAACGCAACCGACTGGCCCGGGAGCTGCACGACTCGATCGGTCACGCCCTGACCGTGGCCACCCTCCAGGCCGGTGCCGCCCGCGAGGTCCTCGACACCGACAGGGAGTTCGTCCGGCGGGCGCTCACCGCCATCGAGGAGACCGGACGGACCGCGATGGACGAACTGGACCACGTGCTCGGGCTGCTCCGGGAAGGCGGCAACGAGCGACCCGTGGTGGCGCCGCAGCGTACCCTCGCCGACCTGGACCGTCTGGTCACCGACGCCCGCGCGGCCGGGCTGGCCGTGCACGCGCATCGCGTCGGCGACCCGGCGCGAGTGCCCGCGGCGGTCTCCCGGGAGGGCTACCGGATCGTCCAGGAAGGACTGACCAACGCCGCCCGGTACGGCGAGGGGCCGGTGACGTTGCGGCTGGACCTGCACCCGGGGGCGTTGGAGTTGGAGCTGGTCAACGGGGTGCGCCGCCGCCCCGAGCGGGCTCATCCGGGGCGCGGCGGTCGAGGCCTGGACGGCATGCGGGAGCGGGTGCTGCTGCTCGGCGGCGGCATCACCGTGGGACCGGACGGTGACCGCTGGCTGATCCGGGCCCGCCTGCCCTACGAGGAGACGCGATGACCACCGGCGTGCTCATCGTCGACGATGACGAGCTGATCCGGATCGGGCTGCGGGCCATCATCGACGCCCAACCCGACCTGAGCGTGCTCGCCGAGGCCGCCGACGGCGCCGAGGTGCCGCCGCTGGTCGCCCGGCACCGACCCGACGTGGTGCTGATGGACGTACGGATGCCCGGCATCGACGGCATCCAGGCCACCCGACACCTGCTGGCCACCTCCGCCGACCCACCCCGGGTGCTCGTCGTCACCACGTTCGCCAACGACGAGTACGTCTACGAGGCGCTGCGCGCCGGGGCCTCCGGCTTCCTGCTCAAACGGGCCCGGCCCGCCGAGGTGGTGGAGGCCGTCCGGGTGGTCGCGGCGGGGGAGTCGCTGCTCTTCCCGGCCGCCATCCGCCAGCTCGTCGGGGCGTACGGGCCGGCCGGCGGCGACCAGCTGCGCGCCGCCCGACTCACCGACCGGGAGGCCGAGGTGCTGCGGTTGATGACCACCGGCCGGTCCAACCCGGAGATCGCCGCGCACCTGGTGGTCGGTGTGGAGACGGTCAAGACGCACGTCGGCAACGTGCTGGCCAAGCTGGGCGTCCGCGACCGTACGCAGGCGGTCATCGCCGCCTACGAGTCCGGCTTCGTCACCCCGTCCGGCTGAACGGTCCCTCCGTCGTTCTGACCGGTCCCTCCACCGGGGGAGCGGATTCACCGCCGGCCGGGAGGGAATCCGGCTGTCGTTTGTCGAGGCTGTGAGCATGACAACGATCACTGCCTCCCCGCCTCGATCCGACTCCCGCTGGCCCGATCGGCTGGCCCCACTGGCCGCCGGCTGGCTCGGCCTGTGGGGTGTGCTCGCCCTTGTCGGCACCCTCACCGGCGCCGGCTACCCGTTCGGCGCCAACGACAGCAACGGCGGCGACGTCAACCTGCTGCGCCTGGTGCCGGTGGACCTGGCCACCCCGCTCTTCGCCGGCGTACTACTGACCGCCGCGGTGGCCGCACTGGCCATGAGCCGCCCCGCCGTCCGCCCCGCCGGCCCGCTACGCACGCTGCTCGCCGGCTACGGCTGGGCGGTGGCGTTCGTGCTCGCCGTGGTCGTGCCGGACGTCCGGGTGCTGGTGATCCTCGGCTACCTGCCGATACTGATCGTCGGTGCGCCGTTCGGCTGGCCGCCGGTCGACTACGCCGACATCTTCAACTGGGCGCTGTTCGCCCGGTTCGCCGCGCTGGCCGGCGGGCTGCTGCTGGCCGGGGCGGTGCTCGCCTGGCAGCGCCGCACCGCCGCGGCCTGCGTGGGCTGCGGTCGCGACCACACCGACCGAGGGTGGACCACCCCGGCCGCCGCCGCCCGCTGGGGCCGGTGGGCCGCCGGCACCGCCGCCGTCATCCCGTTCACGTACGCGCTGACCCGGTTCGCCTGGGCGGCCGGCATCCCGCTCGGCATCTCCCGGGAGTTCCTCACCGAGATGCAGGACAGCGGGCTGGTGTGGGCCGGGTTCGGGCTGGGCGCGTTCGCCACCGTCGGCGCGATCCTCACCCTCGGGCTGGTGCAGCGCTGGGGCGAGCGGTTCCCCCGCTGGATGCTCGGCCTGGCCGGTCGTCGGGTGCCGGTGACGCTGGCCGTGGTGCCGGCCACCCTCGTCGCCATCGCGGTGACCGCGGCCTCGTTCGGACTGCTCAGCAACCCGAAATTCTGGGAACTCACCGGCGGGCTCAGCCTGACCGGGGCGCCGATGCTGCTCTGGCCGCTGTGGGGCGTGGCGCTCGGCGTCGCCACGTACGCGTACCACCTGCGCCGCCGCGGAGCCTGCCGCCGCTGCGGTCGGGGTTGATCCGACATGTCGCCGCGCCCGGTCACCGGATCGATGGTGCTTCCCGCCCGGACGCCGGATTTTGGATGGCCGGATGGCCGAGAACAATGTCTGCGGACCGCACTGTGGCGTTGAACCGGATGACCCGCCCGACCCACCGCGCAATCAGCGTGAGGCCGCTAGGATGACCCGGTTCGTCGGCGGGGTCGGCGTTACGTGACGGGTCTCGGCCCGACGGTTTCCGCACAATTCATTGCTCACTCGGGCGCGAGTCCTTTTCGCGGGTGGACGGATCATGATGGATACGACCGATGGCGCACCGCAGGGCACCCTCGTGGACCTCAGTGACGTGAGCCTGGCTGATCTTCAGGAGTTGGACCAGTCGGTGTTCGCCCACTCGCTACGCCGAATCCTCGACGAGATCGACCGCCCCCAGGAGGCGGTCGCCGGGTGGAACTCGGCGATGTGAGGATGCCGGGCGGCGGGCGCGGCATGACGGGGACCGTCACGGTAGCCGAGGGCGGCGTCGCAGCCCGCCCGCGGCCCGTCCCGTTCTCGGAGTTCATCCTCAAGGTCCACAGCAGGTGCAACCTGGCCTGCGACTACTGCTACATGTACGAACTGGCGGACCGCAGCGCCCTCTCCGACCCCCTGCTGATGGCCCCGGCGATCTTCGACCACGCCTGCCAGCGGATACGTGAACACGTCCGCGCCCACGACCAGACCGATGTGCGGATCGTCCTGCACGGCGGTGAACCGCTCCTGGTCGGCGCTCCCAACCTGGTCCGGATGGCGGACCGGCTCCAGGAGGCGGTCGCGCCGTCGCAGGCCCAGGTCAGTGTGCAGACCAACGGCACCCTCCTGACTCCACA
This sequence comes from Micromonospora sp. C81, assembly GCF_018070425.1. Taxonomy (NCBI): domain Bacteria; kingdom Bacillati; phylum Actinomycetota; class Actinomycetes; order Micromonosporales; family Micromonosporaceae; genus Micromonospora; species Micromonospora sp. C81. The sequence goes on along the minus strand of NZ_JAGPXS010000009.1, from coordinate 33,383 downwards.
CGCTCTCTCCCTGCTGGCCGACGCCCGGGTGCGGGTGGGCGTGAGTCTGGACGGAGACCGGACGTCGAACGACCGGCACCGGCGGTACGCGTCCGGTCGCAGCAGCTACGACGAGGTCGACCGCGCCCTGCGCCTGCTCGCCGAGCGGCCCGACTCGTACGCGGGTGTGCTCTGCGTCGTGGACCTCGCCGCCGATCCGCGACAGACCTACGAGACGCTGGTGTCGTACCGGCCGCCGATGGTGGACTTCCTGCTCCCGCACGCCAACTGGGAGGCGCCGCCGCGGCGGGGTGACGGCCCGAGCCCTTACGGCACCTGGTTGGCCGCCGCCTTCGATGCCTGGTACGACACCTCGCCCCGGCTGACCCGGGTGCGTCTCTTCGAAGAACTCATCAATCTGCTGTTCGGAGGGCGGAGCCGGACCGAGTCCCTCGGGCTGAGCCCGGTGGCCGCAGTGGTGGTCAACACCGACGGGGCGTACGAGCAGGTCGACACCCTGCGCTCCACGTACCCCGGCGCGGTCGGCACCGACCTGACCGTCTTCACCGACTCCCTCGACGATGTGCTGCGGCACCCCGCCGTCATCGCCCGCCAGGTGGGAGTTGAGGCCCTCGCCGCCTCCTGCCGAGCGTGCCCCGTGCACCGGGTCTGCGGTGCCGGCAACTATCCCCATCGGTACCGGGAGGGAAGCTTCACCAACCCGTCCGTCTACTGCCCCGATCTTCTGCTGCTCATCGCCCATGTGGAACGACGCCTGCGAGCGGACCTGGCAGCCATGCCCCGGGAGCGGTCGTGACGGGATACCACCGGCTCGCCCCCGACGACCTCGCGGCGCTCGCGGCTGGCCTCGGTGACCGGAGGACGATCCGTCTGCTGCGTGACGGTCAGGTCAGCAAACGCATGCTTCAGCTGCGCGCGCTCCTCGACACCGTCGATTCGGAGGAGACCGCCCGACACTTCGCGCTGTGGGCCACGGCGGCGGACCGGTCGCCCGAGGCGGGGCCGGCGGTGCTGGCCCTGCCGCACACCGGTGCCTGGTTGGCCACCGCGCTGCGGCGACTGCGTACGCCGATGCCGTCCGGTTCGGCGTCCGCCGCGGCAGTCGGCCGGACGACCGGCGGGTTGGTGGTGGAGGCCGCACCCGAGTGGCCCGTCGAAGCCGAGCTGACCCCGCTCGGGTCGATCGCCGCGGTGGCGGCCCTCCGGGCCGGAATGGACTTCGAGCTCAGCGTCACGCCGCGCGACGGGGTCGTCTACCTGCCCACGCTCGGGCTCGCGCGGGTGGGGGACGTGCAGCGGGTGACCATCAAACGGGCGGGGTCGCAGCTCCTGGTCGGGCCGGTCACGGTGTCGCTGGTTCCTCCGCCGGACGCTGGGCCGGGTGCGGAGACCGACGGCTGGTCCGGCCTGCACCGACTGTGCAGCACCGCAGACGGGTTGACGCTGCGGATCACTCTCGACGATCTCGACCCGTACCGGGACCGGCACCAGCTGTGCGCCGCGGACCGGCTCACGCCCGCCGAGGTGTCCGAGTGGCAACGGCTGCTCGACGAGGCCTGGCCGATGCTGGTGCGTCACCACCGTCGGCACGCCGAGGCGATCGCCGAGGGCCTGCGCTGCCTCGTGCCGCTGCTGGCCGATTCGGTCAGCGCCGGGGTCAACGTCACCAGCATGGACGCCTTCGGGTCGGTCTCGATGACCCGTCCGATCGACGGGGAGGCGTTCGCGCTCGGCCTGCTGCACGAGTTCCAGCACGCCAAGCTCGGAGCGACGATCGACGTCGAGCCCCTCTACGACCGTGACGACCGGCGCTACTACTACGCCCCCTGGCGCGACGATCCGCGTCCTCTCGGCGCCGTCCTCCAGGGTGTCTACGCCTTCATCGCGGTGACCGAGTTCTGGCGGGGGCGTCGTGCGTTACGCAGTGGTGGCCCGGCCCGGTTGGCCGAGGTGGAATTCGCTCGCTGGCGCGACCGCGTGTCCCGCACCTGCGCGGACATCGAGTCCTTCGGCCGTCTGACCGCGGCCGGCCGCGAATTCGTCACCGGTCTGCGGCGGGTCATCGACGACTGGCGGGACCCGGTGGACCCGGGGGCGGCCGAGCTCGCCAGGGAGGCCGCCGAGGACCACTGGACGGTCTGGCGACTGCGGAACCGCCGGCCGGATCCGGACGCCGTCCACCAGCTCGCCGCCGCCCGCGCGGCCGGCCTGCCGTGCCCCGCCGCCATCGTCACGCTGCGGGTGGAACCGGCCGACGGTCGATGGCTGAGCCTCAGCCCACGGCTCGATCTGGTGCGGCTGCGGTTGAGCGATCCGGAGCGGTTCATGCGGCTGCGCACCGGCGCGGAACGCCTCGTCGACGCACTGCCCATGGCGTCCGACGGTGACCTGGCCCTCGCCGCCGGGGATGACCTCGCCGCCCGCGAGAGCTACCGCGGGCAGGTGTGCGCTGATCCGGAGCAGCTCTCCGCCTGGGTCGGCCTGGCCCTCGCCGAGCAGCGCCTGACTGCGGCGCAGAAGACCGGCGGCGCCGACCCGGAGCTGTGCCGAGCGGTGTACCTGCGGCTGCGCGCGGCCGGGCACCCGGAGGATCCACTCGAACTGGCCCGCTGGCTTGCTCCGGTCACCTGCGTGGCGGCAGCGGGCATCGAGCACGGTGGCGCGTCGTCTACGTCGGTGGCGGTTCCAGATCGCAGTTGAGGCGGTTCGCCTCGACCAGGGCGATGGTGTTCGGGTGGCTGTCACCCAGGACGCGGCGGAAGAGGGGCATCACCGCGTCACGCAGAGTGCGGGCACCTCGGTGGTCTCCGGCGACACTCAGACTGGTGGCCAGGTTGTTCGCCACCGCGAGGGTGTCCGGGTGGGACGGCCCGAGGATGCGCTGCGCCCGCTCGTAACAGTCCTGGTCGGCGGCGAGGGCCGCCGCGAACTCCCGACGCACGTACCAGCAGTTGGCGAGGTTGATGTTCGCGGCCAGCGTGTACGGATGGTCCGCGCCGACCCGTTCGGTGAAACGGTTGACGACCTCGTCGGACAGCGTGAAGGCCGCCTCCAGATCCCCAGCCTTCCGGAGGAAGATCGCCAGGTTGTTGCCGTACGCCAGGGTGAACAGGTGGTCCTCGCCCATCGCGTCCCGATACCACCGGTATACCGGCCGTGCCCGGCGAAGCGCGCCCGCGTCGTCCTCCAGAGCGGATTCGTCACAGGCCAGATTCATCGCGGCAGCCTGCACGTCCGGATGATCGGGGCCGTGCCGGCGGCGGGAACGGACCAGCACGTCCGCGCTCAACCCGTGGGCCCGCTCGAACTCGCCCAACTTGCGGAGGGTCACCGCGTAGTTCTTGGCTACCCGTAGCGTCTCGCTGTCCTCCTCGCCGAGCACCTCCCGGTCCGCCTCCACCGCTGCCTCCAGGACCCGGCGGGACTCGGTGAGGTCGCCCGTGTCGCGCAGGTCGCGGCCGTACTGCCCCTCCGAGAAGAGGGTGTACGGGTGCATCGGACCGAGCGTGTCGCGGCGGCGGGCCAAGGTGCGTTCGTTGAGCCGCAACGCCCCACGCAGATCGCCGACCAGCCGGAGCGACAGGGCCAGGTTGTGCGCGGCGATCAACGCCCGTGGGTGTTCCTCGCCGAACACCTCGCGGGCCAGTTCCTCCGTGCGAGTGTCCAACTCGCGCGCCCGTTCGAAGAACCCGAGCGCGCGCAGGTCCGCGGCGAGGCTGCCCGCGACGATCACCGTGTACTCGTGGTCCTCGCCGAGCGTGTCGGAGAGCCGCTGGTACACGTCCTGATCGATGTCGTACGCGGCCTGGTACTGCGCCTCGAGGCGCAGCGCGTTGGCGAGGTGGAAGCGCATCATCTGGGTCGGCGGGTCGTCAGCGCCATGCTCCGCCCGCCACGCCTCGATCGCCTTCTCGGCCAGCTCGGAGCAGGTGGCGAAGTCGACCCGTGTCCACATGTAGCGGGCCACGTCGAGCAACAGCTGTCGGACCTCCGGCTGGGGCGAGTTGAGGGTCTTCGACGGCAGCAGGTGTGGCCAGAGATCCGCGTAGATCGGCCAGTTGCGGGGCTGGTCGGGGTCCTTCGGGTTGGCGGCGGCGAGGATCGCGTGCACGTGACGCCGGTTCTCCGCCTTGGCCTCGTCGGACATGGACTCCCGGATCAGCTCCTGCACCAGTGGGTGCATGCGGAGGCTGGTCTGGTTGCCGTCGTCACCGCGGTCCGGAGTGCGCCCGCGCCCGCCGCGCACGCTGTCGATGCGCGCCAGCGCGTACCGGCCGACATCCCGCAGCGCGCGCCCCATGAGCAGGGGATCCCGTACCGACGGATCGTAGGGGAGAAGCACGTTGATGAAACTGTCGTCGTAGAGCAGCGACATCGGGATCGGCTCGGCGGCGAAGAAGGCGCAGACCTCCAGCAGCTTCGCCGCCGCCGGATTGCGCTCCCGCAGGCTCTCCAGGGAGACGAGCCACGGCTCCGCGCCGGTCTGTTGATAGTCGGTGGGGAGCTCGTCGGAGAGCATGCCTGGCAGATACCGGCGCAGTCGCTGCAGATACTGGACGGCTGATTCGCCTGTGGTGGCGAGCCATGCTCCCGCCTGCTCGACGGCGAGCGGCAGGTCGCCCAGGCGGTCAGCGACCATCTCGGCATCAGCCAGGGGCAGGCGTGGGATTCGCCGACGCAACAACGCGGTGCTCTCCGCGCGGTCGAAGGCACCCACCTCGAAATTGCGGGCGTGCCGCGCCCAGACGTGGTTGCGGGTGGTGACGAGCACGTGGCCAGGCCCCTGCGGCATCAGGTCGTGCAACTCAGCGGGGTCGTCGGCGTTGTCGAGCACCAACAGCCACCGCCGGAAGGGGTCACCCCGGCGCAGGGCGTCCAGCACCCACTGGACCCGCTCGGCGACGTTGCCCCCGAGGGGTGTGTCCGCCTTGTCCGCCAGCCGGTCGGCGAGCGAGGCCAGAGCGAGCCGCATGACGCTCGGTTGCTGCGCGGAGATCCACCAGACGACGTCGTACTCGGCGCGGAAGCGGTAGGCGTATTCCAGGGCGATCTGGCTCTTGCCGACGCCACCCAGACCGTGCAGTGCGAGCGGGGTGTGCCGGGCCTCGGCCGACGACAGCCAGTCGCGCATCTCCTCCAGGAGTCGGCTGCGGCCGACGAACTGGACGTTACGCGGCAACGGCACCCGCCAGACCGGTGGCTCGTTGCCGGGGAACCGCCGTCGCTGCCCGGCACCCTCCGGGTCGGTCGCCGGGCGGGCGGGATGGTCCAGGGCCTCAAGCAGACGGGTGGCGGCCTCCTCCTGCGTGGCGCCCACCAGGTCCACCGGAACGCGTTCCAGGAACACCGCAGGCGCCCGGGAATTGTCCAACCGGACGGGCACCAGGAAGTTGCCGCCGCTGCCCGACTCGTAGCTGGTGGCCTGGGACCACAACTCGCTGGCGTTCGACGAATGCATGTATTCCTGGGACAGCAGCACCACCAGCCGGGCCGCGTCCTTGAAACCGACGGCCGTCGACGTCCCCTCGACAGGGCTGGCCGGAAAGTCGACCTCTCGCATCACCGTACGCAGCCCCGCCGAACGGAGCTCGTCGCGGACCCATTCGGCCCAGGACCGGTCGAGGGAGACGTAGCTGACGAAGACGTCCGGTGCGGCACCGGAGATGCGTTGCCTCTCGAACTTGGCCAACCACTGACGGCGCAGCCGATCCTCCATGGCTGGCAGGCTGTCGACCGAGTCCTCGGTGATCGCCTTGGTCAGTCGCTCGTAGGCGGCGAGCAGCGTGCCCTCATGGTGGGCCCGGTCGCCGAACCCCGCCAGGATCTCCTCGTACGCGTAGTAGGGCTGGTAGGGGATCTCGATCTCACCCCAGTACCGGTCGCTCTCCTCTACGGAAGTCCGGGGCAGCAGGGGCGCGAAGCGGCGGCGCGCGTGGTCCCGGCCCGCCTCCAACTTGAGCTGCTCGGCGTTGTCCACCCGCATCGGGACCGGCAGGATTCGGACCGGTCGGTCGCCGCGCTGCCGGATGATGGAGCGGGTGACGCCGGCAGCTCCGTCGATGCTCTGGTCGTTGAGCGTGAAGGAGGTGACCACGGCGTCGGGCAGCCGCACGGTGCAGATGCCCGCACCGTCGCTGACGCCGGTCCGGCTGTCGATCAGCACGTAGTCGTAGTTGTCCCGCATGCTGGCGGCCAGTGCGTCGAGGAAGCTGTTGCCGCCCAGCTTCTCGAAGAACGCCTGCCAGTCGAAGGTGCTCACGGCCTTTGTGTATGCCGTGTCCTGTCGGCCGGCGGGTAACAGGTCCAGGCTGCCCTTTGGGGTCGGACCCGCAGAAGGCCGGACGGCCGCGTTGGGAGCGGGGAAATCCCAGTGCAGCGAGACGGCGTGGTGCAGCACGTCGGCGGCGCTGCCGAGCCAGTCCTCGTCCTCCGTCTCCTCCAACGGTCGAACGACCGCCTCGGCGTAGTCACGGACCATGTCGATGATCCCGGTCGACGTCCGCAGATCCTTGTCGAGGAGGAACGGGTGGAAATACTTGTGCAGACCGGGGGATTCCAGGTCCCAGTCGACAGCGAGCACCCGGTAGCCGTTGGCCGCCAGGATCCAGGCGACGTTGGCGAGCGCCATGGTGCGGCCGGTGCCACCCTTGTACGAGTAGAACGTAATGATTCGACCCTCGACACCATCGCCGGTGATGCCCGGGTCAGCGCTCGTTGTCACGGCCGTCCTCCGGTGTGGTGTCGTCGCTCTCCGCGCCCCAGGGCCCGTCGATGCGTGGTGGTCGGGTGTCCGTGGCGGGGCTGGGGGGCCGGTGCACCGCTCCTCGGCTGAACACCCGGTTACGAGCGACCTCCAGGACCTCCGGCAGCTCCTCCTGGAAGGCGCGGTGGGTGAGGATGTTGGACCGGTAGAGCTCGTCGTCCGAGGCCAGGTCGTCGAAGATCTCCCGACACGCGCGCGACAGTGACTGCCAGTGCTCCCGGGTCTCCGTGTCGTCGCGGCTGCTCGGGATCAGCACGGCCGTGGTGCCACCGTCGCGCAGGGCGGCAGTGGCGTGGGCGGCAAGCGACTGTCGTTGCTCGGGCAGGCGGGTCAGCCAGGCGTCGACGATCAGCACCATGATCTGGTTGTAGCGGGCGGCCTGCTCGGCGCGGCGGGCCAGCTCCGTCAGGTCCACCACCGTTGACCGGTAGCTGTGGTCGGCCGCGATCTCACGGGCGTAGTCGACGACCGGATCGGGCAGCGGCGGCCCGTACGGTGCCCAGTCCAACGCATGGTTGCCGTACGTGGTCACGTGTTGGCGTACCGTGCTCATCTCGTCCCGGTGCGACGCCGCGACGATGAAGTGGACCAGCATCGGTGCGAACTGGTCGACGTCCGCCGCGAGCTGCCCGGGCGCCTGGTGGAAGGCGCTGGGCGTGGCGCGCAGGTCGATAGTGCGCTGGCCCTCCGGCAGCGGATGCTCCTCCACACTGGACACGATCTGGTTGGCCAGTTCGAAGAGGAACGTGCGGTAGTCGTCGCTGTGCCGTTGCAGTCGCATCAGCTGCCGGACCCCCAGCCGCTGATAGAGGTCGCCCAGGCTGTGGGAGGAATATTGCAGCGGGGAGGCGACCGGATGGATGCGGCCGGGTCGGGCCGGGATCCACATCAGCGGTTTGAGGAGCGAGCTGTCCACCCCGTTCTGCTGGTCGTAGCGGGCAGTGCGGTCGGCAAAGATCCGCCATTCCTGGCCGCAGGGCTCGCTCTGGAAATATCTCGGCGTCATCAGAGCGAGAAAGGAGCGGCACGTGCTCAGCGCCTCGACCAGCCGTTGCGGCCACCGCTCGCCCAGCAGGATGGTGCGATCGACGAAACCCACCCGCTCGTCGCGGGGCAGACCCGCGATCAGCCGTACCTCTGCGCTGAGATCCTCGTAAAGACGTTGGACCAGTGCGTCCTCGTCGCCCCTCGCGTAACTGAGGAAGAAGTACAGCACCGCACCTCCGCGCCGGGAGAGGTTGACCATCGGATGGCCGGGCCGTGACCCCGTCGGCCACGGCCATTTTTCGGCGGCCGTAAACGGCGGAGCTAACCGTGAGTATAGGGGCGGAGACGGCGTGCCACAGCCCGCCGATCGGCGCATCAAGAGGGCGTCTCGGATATCACTTTCCGTATTGGCGTAGGTCGACTCCGGGGTGAGCTAGCGTGGGTCGGGTGACTGCGCCTACCCCGGTAATCCCGGTTCCACCGGCCGACCTGCCCGGCACGCTCGGCGCGCTTCGGGCGGCCGGTCACCAGTACCGCACCGTCAAGCAGGAACTCCGCGACAACCTCCTCGCCCGGATGCGCTCCGGCGAGGCCCGTTTCCCCGGCATCGTCGGCTACGACGACAGCGTGCTGCCCGAGGTCGAGCGGGCGCTGCTCGCCGGGCACGACATGGTGCTGCTCGGTGAGCGCGGCCAGGGCAAGACCCGACTGATCCGCGCACTCGGCGCGCTGCTCGACGAGTGGACCCCGGTCATCCCTGGCTCGGTGCTCAACGAGCACCCCATGCACCCGCTCACCCCGGCTTCCCGTGCCCAGGTCGCCGAGGCCGGCGACGACCAGCCGGTCGGCTGGCTGCACCGCTCGATGCGCTACGGCGAGAAGCTCGCCACCCCGGACACCAGCGTCGGCGACCTGATCGGTGACGTGGACCCGATCCGGATCGCCCAGGGCCGCACCCTCGGCGACCCGGAGACCATCCACTTCGGGTTGGTGCCGCGCACCAACCGCGGCATCTTCGCCGTCAACGAGCTGCCCGACCTGGCCGAGCGGATCCAGGTGGCGCTGCTCAACGTGCTGGAGGAGCGGGACATCCAGGTCCGTGGCTACCAGCTGCGGCTTCCGCTGGACCTGCTCCTGGTCGCCAGCGCCAACCCGGAGGACTACACCAACCGGGGCCGGATCATCACGCCGCTCAAGGACCGGTTCGGCGCGGAGATCCGCACCCACTACCCCCTCGACCTGGACCTGGAGCTGGACCTCATCCGCCAGGAGGCCGACCTGGTCGCCGCCGTGCCGGAGCACGTCCTGGAGGTGCTGGCCCGCTTCGCCCGGGCGGTACGGGAGTCGCCGTCGGTGGACCCGCGCTCCGGGGTCTCCGCCCGGTTCGCCATCGCCGCCGCCGAGACGGTCGCTGGCGCCGCGCTGCGCCGCGCCGGTCTGCTCGCCGCCACCGCCACCCCGGAGGGGCGGCCCGAGGCGGCGGTGGCCCGGGTCGGCGACGCCGTGTCGGTGACCAGCACCCTGCGCGGCAAGGTCGAGTTCGAGAGCGGCGAGGAGGGGCGGGAGATCGAGGTCCTCGCCCACCTGCTGCGGACCGCGACCGCCGAGACGTTCCGCGCGCACCTGGCCGGGCTGGACCTGTCCGGCTTCACGGCGCTCGTCGAGGACGGCGCGGCGATCGAGACCGGAGAGCTGGTCAGCGCCTCCGAGCTGCTGCGTCAGGTCGGCACCGTGCCCGGCCTGGCGAAGGTCCTCGACCGGCTCGGCCTGGGCGACGCGCCCACCCCGGAGGAAGCGGCGGCTGCCGTCGAGTTCGTGCTGGAAGGGCTGCACCTGACCCGCCGGCTCGGCAAGGACGTCACCGACTCCGGGCGCACCGTCTACGGCGGCCGGGGCTGACCGTGGCCGGCAACCGGTTCCGGTACGGGCAGTGGAACGGCGGGCCCGACCCGCTCGCACCCCCGTACGACGTGCGTGAGGCGGTGGACGCGGTCGGCGCCGAGGTGCTGGCCGGCGGAAGCCTGCGGGAGGCGCTGCGCGACCTGCTGCGCCGTGGCCCCCAGGGGCGGGGTGGGCTGGACGACCTGGCTGCCCGGGCTCGGCGGCTGCGCCGGGAGGCGCTGCGTCGCGGTGACCTGGACGGCGCGGTGACCAGGGCCCAGGCTCTGCTCGACCAGGCTCTCGCCGCCGAGCGGGACGAGTTGCGCGGGCGCGACGACGACGCCGCGCGGTTCGCCGAGTCGGTGCTGGACAACCTGCCCCGTTCCACCGCGCGGGCGGTGGAGGAGCTGTCCGGCTACCAGTGGGCGAGCGACGACGCCCGCCGCTCGTACCAGCAGATCCTCGACCAACTTCGCGACGACGTGCTCGGTCAGCGGTTCGCCGGGCTGCGCGACGCCGTGCGCGCGTCCGCCGACCCGGCCGCCCAGCAGCGGCTCGCCGAGATGATGGGCGACCTGAACGACCTGCTGGCCCGGCACGGTCGCGCGGAGGACACCACCGACGCGTTCGCCGAGTTCATGCGCAGACACGGTGACTTCTTCCCGGAGAAGCCGGAGACGGTCGACGAGCTGATCGACGTGCTGGCCCGCCGCTCGGCGGCCGGTGAGCGGCTGATGAACTCGCTCTCCGACCGGCAGCGCGCCGAGCTGGCCGGTCTGATGCAGCAGTCGCTCGGCGACCGCCTCTCCGGGGAGTTGTCAGCGCTCGACGCGAACCTGCGGGCACTGCGCCCCGACCTGCGCTGGGGGCGTGGCGAACGGGTCCGAGGTGACCAGCCACTGGACTACGCCGACGCGGCCGGCGCGTTGGGTGAGATCGGCGACCTGGACGACCTGCTGGACCAGCTCGACCAGGAACACCCCGGGGCGACCCTGGACGACGTGGACGTCGACGCGGTGGCCCGGACGCTGGGACGGGACGCCGCCGACGACGTCCGCCGACTGCGCGATCTGGAGCGGGAGCTTCGCCGGCAGGGCTGGGTGAGCCGGGACGCCGAAGGGCTCACGTTGAGCCCGAAGGCGCTGCGCCGGCTCGGCGGGACCGCGCTGCGACGGGTCTTCTCCGACCTGACCGCCGGGCCGCGCGGCCAGCACGACCTGCGCTCGGCGGGGGCCGCCGGCGAGGTCAGCGGTGCGTCACGACCCTGGGCGTACGGCGACGAGCAGCCGTTGGACGTGGTCCGGACGTTGACCCGGGCGGTCAGCCGGGCCGGGCCGACGGTCCCGGTGCAGCTCGCGGTGGACGACTTCGAGGTGGTGGAGACCGAGAAGCGGGCGTCGGCGGCGGTGGTGCTCTGCGTCGACCTGTCGTACTCGATGATCTCTCAGGGTCGTTGGGGGCCGATGAAGCAGACGGCGCTGGCGCTGGCGCACCTCATGGAGACGCGTTTCCCGCAGGACGCCCTGCAGATCGTGGGCTTCGGCCGGGAGGCGACGACGCTCACCCAGCAGGAGCTGGCCGCTGTCGAGCCGGACGGGGAACAGGGCACCAATCTCCAGCACGCGCTGCGGTTGGCCGGTCGGCACCTGCGCCGACACCCGGACGCCGAGCCGGTGGTCCTGGTCGTCACCGACGGCGAGCCGACCGCCCACCTCGACCCGGACGACGGGGAGGCGCTGTTCCACTGGCCGCCGCTGCCGGAGACGATCGAGGCGACGGTTCGCGAGGTGGACCGGCTGAGCCGCTACGGCGCCACGCTCAACCTGTTCATGCTCGGCGACGACCCGGGCCTGCGGCGTTTCGTGGACGCGGTGGCCCGCCGCAGTCGGGGCCGGATGTTCACGCCGGACACCGACGACCTCGGCGAGTACGTGGTCTCCGACTACCTCCGCTCCCGCCAATCCCGCCGCTAACTCCCGGCGGGGCGGGTTGACTGGGGGAATGGAGAGCGGGGGAATGCGGCGGGCTTACGGTGCCCTGTTCGCGGAGGTCGACGCTGGCGGGTTCGGTCCGGCTCCGGAGGGGCAGCTCAGCGCCGAGCAGATCGTCGCGCATCTGGTCGCCAACGACGAGCTGATGATCCAGGCCACCGAGGCGCTGCTGGCCGGGTCGCCGTTCGCCTACTACGAGATGGAGGAGGACTTCCACCGTCCGCAGCTCGACGCGCTGGCCGCCGAGCAGGGTGGTCTGCGGGGTCTCACGGCTCTGCTGCACGGCACCAGCGACCGCTTGTGCGGGCTGGTCGACCAGCTCGGCCTGGCGGCGGAGACCCCGGTCGAGACTCACCTGCGCGAGGGCTTCGACCTCATTGTCGAGGAGTCGCTGCCGTGGTCCCGCACCCTCGATCTGCACACCCGGGTCCACCTGCCCAAACACCAGGCCCAGCTGCACCTGCTCCGCTCCTGAGGCGGGCGGCGGCCATCGCGCTCTGTTGAGCGTGATACCTGTGAGTCATATTTATGCCTCACAGTCATCGCGCTCAAAGTTGCGATGCCCTGGGCGGTGGCTTCAGGCGCGCGGCGGCAGGACCACCCGGGTGCGTGGCGGGGGTGCCTGGCGGGATCAGCCGCTGATCAGCTCGCTTCGTGGGTGGAAGGTGCGGCGGTAGGTCGAGGGCGCTACGCCGATGCGTTGGTGGAGCTGCTGGCGCAGGGCGGCGGTGGTGCCGAACCCCGAGCGGTGGGCGATCTGGTCGACGGTGAGGTCGGTCGTCTCCAGCAGCAGTCGCGCGTGGTCGGTGCGCTGTTGCAGCAACCACTGGGCTGGGCTCAGGCCGGTCTCGGACCGGAAGCGCCGGGTGAAGGTGCGCACGCTCATCCGCGCCTGCTCGGCCAGGTCGCGCAGCGCGATCGGCTCGTGCAGCCGCTGCCGTGCCCACTCCCGCGCGCTCGCGGTGCTGGTGTCGGTGGCCTTCGGCACCGGCCGCTCGATGTACTGCGCCTGGCCACCGTCGCGCCACGGCGGCATCACGCAGCGCCGCGCGGTCCGGTTGGCCACCTCGCTGCCGTGGTCGAGGCGGATGACGTGCAGGCAGAGGTCGATGCCGGCAGCGACCCCGGCCGAGGTGAGCACCTGATCGTCGGCGATGAAGAGCACGCCCGGGTCGAGGTCCACCCGGCCGTGCAGGCCGCGGAACCGCTCGGCGTACGCCCAGTGGGTCGTTGCCCGACGCCCGTCGAGCAGCCCGGCGGCGGCCAGCACGAACGCTCCCGTGCAGATCGACATGATCCGGACACCCCGCTCGTGTGCCCCACGCAGCGCCTCGGCGACCTCCGGCTCGACGGTGCCCGAGATCAACGCAGTGCCGTCGTGGATGCCCGGGACGATCACCGTGTCGGCGGTGGCGAGCAGTTCCAGACCATGGTCGGGGACCACCTGGAAGCCGGCGGTGCTGCGCACCGGTCGCCCGCCCGGGGTGCACACCCGCACGTCGTAGAACGGCGTCTGGTCGGCGGCCCGGGCGGTGCTGAAGACCTGCGCGGGGGTGCCGAGGTCCAGGCCGACCACGTGGTCCAGGGCGAGTACGGCGATCCGGTGCGGGCGAACGGTCATGGCCCGATTATTGCGCATGATGGCTTTCCGGCCACTCGTCGTGCCGTACGGCCCCGCCCAGACTGGTGCCGTGTCCAAGAACCGCCGTCTGCATCCCGCCTGGCTGGTCGCCGCCGTCGCCTTCGTGGCGCTGGTCGGTGCTGCCGGCTTCCGCGCCACCCCGTCGGTGCTGCTGCACCCGCTGCACGAGGAGTTCGGCTGGCCACTGGCCACGATCTCCGCGGCCGTCTCGGTCAACCTGCTGCTCTACGGGCTCACCGCGCCGTTCGCCGCCGCCCTGATGGACCGGTTCGGCATCCGCCGGGTGGTCTCGGTGGCGCTGCTGCTGGTCGCCGCGGGCAGCGGGCTGACTGTCTTCATGAGCGCCAGCTGGCAGCTCCTGCTCTGCTGGGGTGTGCTGGTCGGCCTGGGCACCGGGTCGATGGCGCTGGCGTTCGTGGCCACCATCACCGGGCGCTGGTTCGTCCGGCGAAGGGGCCTGGTCACCGGGGTGCTGACCGCCGGCGGGGCCGCCGGACAACTGGTGTTCCTGCCACTGATCGCCATCCTGGTGCGCGACCACGGCTGGCGTACGGCGGCACTCGTCGTGGCCGGAGCCGCGCTGGCGGTCGTACCCCTGGTGGTGTGGTTCCTGCGCGAGCACCCGGCGGATCTCGGTCTGCCCGCCTACGGGGCGGACGAGGTCGTCCCGGCGCCCCCGGCGACCGGCGGCGCGGCGGCCCGGGCGCTGGGCGCGCTGGCGACCGCGGCCCGGACCCGCCCGTTCTGGCTGCTGGCCGGGGGGTTCGCGATCTGCGGCGCGACGACCAACGGCCTGGTCGGCACCCACTTCGTGCCGGCGGCGCACGACCACGGCATGGCCCAGACCACGGCGGCCGGGCTGCTCGCCCTGGTTGGGCTCTTCGACATTGTCGGCACTATCGCCTCCGGCTGGCTCACCGACCGGGTGGACAGTCGGTTGCTGCTCGGCATGTACTACGCGCTGCGTGGGGCGTCCCTGCTGGTGCTGCCGAGCCTGTTCTCCGGCACCGCCGAGCCGACCATGCTGGTGTTCATCGTCTTCTACGGCCTGGACTGGGTGGCCACCGTGCCGCCGACCGTGGCGTTGTGCCGGGAGTACTTCGGTGGCGCCGGAGCGGTTGTGTTCGGCTGGGTGTTCGCCGCGCACCAACTCGGCGCGGCGGTCGCGGCGACCGGTGCGGGGCTGGTCCGCGACCGGCTCGGCGACTACGCGATGGCCTGGTACGTGGCGGGCGCGCTGTCGATCGGCGCGGCCGGACTGTCGTTGCTGCTGCGTCGGCGACCGGGCCGGCCGGTGCCGGAGGCCGTGCTGGCCGCCGCGACCGCCCCGAAGGCGTGGAGCTTCCGAGGCTGAGGCCGGGCCGGCGGCAGCGACTGCGGTCGGTCAGCTCACGGTCCACTGCTGGGCCGGCCGGCCGTCGCAGGGCCGCTGCCGGACCTCGTCGCCCGCCTCGACGCCGTCGTCGTCGGCCTGCGCGCACTTGCCGCTGTGCGCCGCGACCAGCAGCACCGGGCCGGTGCCGGTCGCGGTGAGCCGCCACTGCTGGTTGGCCTCGCCGTGGCAGGGCCACTGCATCACCCGTGCGCCGTCGTCCCGGCTGCCGCCCTCGACGTCCAGGCACTGCCCGTGGGCCGCGTTGGTCAACGTCAGCACGTCCGCGCCGACCGGGTTGACCACCCACTGCTGCTCCGGGCCGCCGCTGCACGCGGCCAACTGGGCGCCGGCCTTCTCGCCGTCGCCGTCGAGCCCGAGGCAGAGCCCGGAGGCGACCCGGAGCACCCGGGGCCCGGTGGGTGGCCCGGCCGGGGTCGCCGACGGGGTCGGTGACGGCTCGGCCGGTGCGCTCGGGTCAGCCGCCGGGTCGGTCGGCGCCGCGGCGCTGGACGACGCGCCGACCGTCGCCGGCACGGGCTGCTCGTCCTGCCCGTCGAGCAGCCCGGTGGCGAAGACCACCCCGAGGAGCGCGCCGACGACCCCGACAGCCACCGCGACCCGCAGCAGCGGGTCGGCCAGCGGCCCGGGGCGGCGTGCCTGTCGCCCGCCGTAGACGGTGCCGGCGGGGTCGGGGCGTTCGTGGGGCGCGGACATACGCGTCATCCTCGCCCACGGCGGCGCGCCGGAGCCAGCCCGGCGGTCAGTCGACGACCCGGACGTCCTTCCAGAACGCCACCCGGTCACGCACCATCTCGGCGTCCGGCTTGGGCTCCGGGTAATACCAGACGGCGTCCGCGCTGGTGCTGCCCTCGTGCTCCAGCGTGTAGTACGAGGCGGTGCCCTTCCACGGGCAGACGGTGTGCGTCGCGGACTCCCGGATCAGGTCGTCGCGCAGGGCGGAGCGGGGGAAGTAGTGGTTGCCCTCCACCAGCACGGTGTCGTCGCTCTCGGCGACGACCAGGTCGTTCCACACGGCTTTTGGCATGTCTCCAACACTAGGCCGTGGCAGTGACGTCGGCAGCGCTCAGCGGGTGGGCTGCGGGTCGGTGACGTCGGCCACTGTGGCGTCGAGGGCGGCGATCACGGCATCGGCGTCGGCGGTGATGGCGAGGCCGCGTTCACCGGCGCCGAGACTGATCTCCCGGCCGCGCAGTCGCTCGTCGGCGATCACCGGCCAGGCCGTGCTCGCGCCGAACGGGGTGATGGTGCCGCGTTCGTAACCGGTGGCGGCCAGTGCGCCCGCCGCGTCGGGCATGGACAGCCGCTGCACCCCGAGCAGGGCGCGCAGCTTGGGCCACGAGACGACCCGGTCCCCGGGGGTGAGCACGAACAGGTGATCGTCCGCACTCCGGCGGACCACGATCGTCTTCACCACATCGGCGACGGCCACACCCTGGGCCGCAGCGGCCTCCGCGAGGCTGCCGGCCTCACCGCGGCTGACCAGCCGATATGGCAGTTGGGCTGCTTCCAGGGCGGCGATCGCGGGCGATGGCATGCCCGCCACGGTAACGGCCGAGCCGGTCAGCGGACGGGAAACTGCCATCGTTGACATCCCACGGTTTTTGGAACGCGAGCGTAAGGTGATCACATGCGCGCTGAGCGTGTGGATCACCCCATTGACCATGATCAAGCGGTGGACACGCTGCGACGGTCGTACGCCGCGGTGCCCACGGGCGAGCCTGTCCGGCTGGCCAAACGCACTTCCAACCTGTTCCGCCCCCGGTCCGCTCCCCGGACTCCGGGGCTCGACGTGAGTGGCCTGAACGGCGTGCTGTCGGTCGACCCGACCGGCCGCACCGCCGACGTGCAGGGCATGTGCACGTACGAGGACCTGGTCGACGCGACCCTGCCACACGGGCTGATGCCGCTGGTGGTGCCACAGTTGCGCACCATCACGTTGGGCGGTGCGGTGACCGGCCTCGGGATCGAGTCGACCTCGTTCCGCAACGGCCTGCCGCACGAGTCGGTCCGGGAGCTGGACGTGCTCACCGGCTCCGGCGAGATCGTCACCGCCCGACCCGACGGGGAGCACGCCGACCTGTTCGCCGCGTTCCCCAACTCGCTGGGCAGCCTCGGCTACGCCACCCGGCTGCGCATCGAGCTGCAACCCGTCGGCCGGTACGTGGCGTTGCGCAACGTCCGGTTCACCCAGCTGGAGGCGCTCACCGACGCGATCGCGGAGGTGACCGCGACCCGATCCTGGGCCGGCGAGCCGGTCGACGCGATGGACGGGGTCATGTTCAGCCCCGGTGAGGCGTACCTGGTGCTGGCCACGTTCACCGACGCGGCGGGCCCGCCCAGCGACTACACCGGCCAGGCGATCTACTACCGGTCGCTGCGCCAGCGCACCCGCGACGTGCTCACCGCGCACGACTATCTGTGGCGCTGGGACACCGACTGGTTCTGGTGCTCGGCGGCGTTCGGTGCGCAGCACCCGGTCATGCGCAGGTTCTGGCCGGCGCGTTACCGGCGCAGCGACTTCTACCACCGGCTGGTCCGTCTTGAGCACCGACACCAGGTGGCGGCCCGGATCGACCGGCTGCGCGGGCAACCGGCCCGGGAGCGGGTCGTGCAGGACGTGGAGATCCCGCTGGGTGAGACGGCTGACTTCCTGCGGTGGTTCGCCAGCGCAGTGGGGATGAACCCGGTGTGGCTGTGTCCGTTGCGACTGCGTGAGCCGGCGGGGCCCGGCTCGGCGCGGTCCTGGCCGCTGTATCCGCTCCGGCCGGGGCAGGACTACGTCAACATCGGGTTCTGGGGGAGCGTGCCGATCGCGCCGGGCGCCGCCGACGGCGACGTCAACCGCACGATCGAACGCAGGGTGTCGGAGTCGGGCGGGCACAAGTCGCTCTACTCCGACGCGTACTACGACCGGGACGCCTTCGATCGCCTCTACGGCGGCGACACGTGGCGCGCGGTGAAAGACCGCTACGACCCGGACCACCGGCTGACGGGACTGTACGAAAAGGCGGTAGCACGAGCATGAGCCTGACCGACAGAGATCAGGGGGCGGCGAGCGTCCCCGCCACCCCACCGGCGGGGGGCCGGCAAACGGGTCCGACTGTGGCGGATGTCATCCGCGCGGTCACCTCGGGGCCGTTGCCGGTGCGGATCACCGGGTACGACGGCAGTTCCGTCGGCCCGTCCGACGCGGGCATCACCCTGGCGATCCAATCCGAGCGGGGTTTGTCCTATCTGCTCACCGCGCCCGGTGACCTGGGCATGGCCCGGGCCTACGTCAGTGGCGACCTGGCGTTGCAGGGCGTGCACCCGGGCGACCCGTACGAGGCGTTGCGGGTGCTCAAGGACGAGCTGCGGTTGCGCCCACCGTCGCTGGCCGAGGGGCTCGCGCTGGTGCGTGGGCTGGGCTGGGAGCGGCTGATGCCGCCGCCGGCACCACCGCAGGAGGCGTTGCCGCGCTGGAAGCGGGTGATGAACGGGATGCGGCACTCCCGGGTGCGCGACAGCACGGCGATCTCCCACCACTACGACGTCTCCAACGCCTTCTACGAGAAGGTGCTCGGCCCGTCGATGACGTACACCTGCGCGGTCTACCGGTCTCCGGACGACACGCTGGAGCAGGCCCAGGCCGCGAAGTATGACCTGGTCGCCGGCAAGCTGGGGCTCAAGAAGGGCATGCGGCTGCTGGATGTGGGCTGCGGCTGGGGTGGCATGGTGCGGCACGCCGCGCGTGAGTACGGCGTCAAGGCGCTCGGGGTGACCCTGTCGCAGGCACAGGCGCAGTGGGCGCAGGCCGCGATCGAGCGGGAGGGGCTGACCGGGCTGGCCGAGGTGCGACACCTGGACTACCGGGACGCGCCGCCGGAGCAGTTCGACGCCATCTCCTCGATCGGGCTGACCGAGCACATCGGGGTGCGCAACTATCCGGCCTACTTCGGGGCGTTGCGCAGTCGGCTGCGGCAGGGCGGCCGCCTGCTCAACCACTGCATCACCCGCGCGGACAATCGGGCGCCGCACCGCTCCGGCGCGTTCATCGACCGGTACGTCTTCCCGGACGGCGAGTTGGCCGGTCCGGGCCGGTTGATCAGCGAGGTGCACGACGCCGGCTTCGAGGTGCACCACGAGGAGAACCTGCGCCAGCACTACGCGCTGACGCTGGCTGCCTGGTGTCGCAACCTGGTCGAGCACTGGGACTTCTGTGTGTCCGAGGTGGGTGCGGGCACCGCCCGGGTGTGGGGGCTGTACATGGCCGGGTCGCGGATGGCGTTCGAGCGCAACGGCATCCAGCTGCACCAGGTGCTGGCCACGCACAACGGCCCGGACGGTGTGAACGGCTATCCGCTGCGACCGGACTGGTTGCCCTGATCACCTGCTGACCGTTGCCTGAAGCCGCGTCGAGAAAGTCGGCGCGGCTTCTCGCGAACCGATTGACAAACAAGTTTTGTACGTACAAACTGATTTTGTCATGAGAGACGTCCTGTACCTGGAGCAGATCGAGCAGGCCGAAGTCCTGCTCAAGCCGCAGCGCGTCGAGGTGCTGCGACAACTGGCCGAACCGCGCACCTGCACCGAGGTCGCGGCCCGACTCGACCAGACGCCACAGCGCGTCTACTACCACGTCAAGCAGCTCGTCGCGGCCGGCCTGGTGGAGCTGGTCAACGAGCGCAAGGTCCGCGGGATCACCGAGGGCATCTACCAGGCCGCCGCCCGGTCCTACTGGCTGTCGCCCCGGCTCGTCGGCCGGATCGGGCTGCGCCGGGCCCGCGACGAGCTGAGCCTGGGCTACCTGCTCGACCTGATGGAAGAGGTCCAGGCCGACGTCGCGGCCCTGGACCGGGCCGCCCCCGAGCTGCCCTCGATCGGCGTCTCCGGCGAGATCCGGGTGCCGGCAGAGCTTCGCCCGCAGTTCATGCACGACCTGCAAACCGCACTTCAGGACCTGTTCGCCCGTTACGGCGGCAGTGAAGGAGACGCCTTCAAGCTCGCCGTCGCCTGCTATCCGAAAGGAAATGACAATGAGTGACCCGTTGAAGGTCCAGGCCCGTCTCTCCGCGCCCGTCGGGCGCGTCCGCGAGGCCCTGACCGACCCGGCCGAGCTGCGTCTCTGGCTGGCCGAGCACGCCGAGGTCGAGCTGCCCCAGCGGTACGAGTTCTGGGGCCGCTACACGCCCGAGGGTGACGCCCCGCATCAGCGGCTGCTGCACGCCGACGACGACACGCTGCGCTTCAGCTGGCTGCTCGACGGGGTGGAGACCACCACCGAGTTCCAGTTGACCGCCGAGGGCACCGACAGCACCGTGCTGACGCTGACCCAGAGCCACTTCGACTTCGCCGAGGCGATGAGCGGCTCCAGCATCCGGGGCGTGCTCCAGACGTACTGGTCGTTGTGCATCGCCAACCTGGCGGCCCACCTGGAGGGCCGGCCGTTGCTGCCCCGCACCGACTTCACCTCCGCCGACCTGCGCGGTGAGCTGGTCATCGCGGCCCCGGCCGACAAGGTGTGGGAGTCGCTGACCGACTCCGAGCAGGCCAGCGCCTGGTTCGGCTACCCGATCGGCATCGAGCCCTGGGTCGGTGGCCGGTACGCCATGGGCGGGTTCGACGCCGGTTACGCGGCCAAGGTGGTCGACCTGGAGCCGGGCCGGAAGATGTCCGTCGACTGGGGCCCGGTCGGCGTCACCAGCTGGGAGCTGGCCGAGTCCGGTGGCCGGACCACGCTGACGTTCGTGCAGAGCGGCTTCGACGAGACCAACCCGCCGTACGCGGCCTGGACCGGGTCGGTTTCCGGGCTGGCCGAG
Source organism: Micromonospora sp. C81 (assembly GCF_018070425.1). NCBI lineage: Bacteria > Bacillati > Actinomycetota > Actinomycetes > Micromonosporales > Micromonosporaceae > Micromonospora > Micromonospora sp. C81. Next base: position 12,925 of record NZ_JAGPXS010000009.1, on the reverse strand, counting down.
CTGCGCCGCTTCCACGAGGTGCCGGACTGGCAGCCGATCTGGCTCCCCGCCGAGATCCCCGGCCTGGAGCCCCAGCCGGCCAGCTGACTTCGACGTCCCCGGTCACCTCCGCCTTGGGCAGGCCGAGCCATCGGCGTCCAAGGTGGAGGGACCGGCCGGCGGGTCTCCGCTCTTCGGCTTCGATGGCCGTACCCGGTTGAACTGACCCGTCGGAAAGGGTGGATGGAATGGACAGCCAAAACTGGAAGGGCGTCATCAACCAGATCCTGTACGGGTTGATGTTCACCCCTCAGTTGGACGACGACTCCGCCAGTCAGATGGCCGCAGCGATGGTCGAGCGGCGCTACTTCGGGGACGGCCCGGGTGTGTACGCCGAAGCGATCGTCCAGGCGCAGCAGTACGACGGTCCGCTCACCGACGAGATCGAGACGTCGCACAGCGAGCAGGGGTTCCGCGACTTTCTCCGCCGGCTGGCGGGCGAGCTGGACCAGCGCCGGCCCTGGCACTGAGGGCGGCGCCCGGCAGCTGAGTGCCTCGCCTCGATCACGATCCTGTGCACCCGCGGCGATGCGTGTCCTGATTCGCCGGCCGGATCTGGTGAGTTCTCTGGGTGAAGTGGGTATTGGCGGGCGATGTTCTTCATCTTTGGTCTGCGTACCAAGGTCGACCGGTCCGGTGTCGTGCAGCAGGTCTGCCGTCACTGCGGCAATCAGGCCGCGCAGGTGATCACTCGCCGCTCGACGAAATTCACCCTGTTCTTCATACCGCTCATCCCGATCCGCACCCGGTACGCGCAGCAGTGCACGTTCTGCGGGGCGCAGTACGACATCTCCAGGTCCGACGCTGAGCGCCTCCCGGTCGGCTGATCTCCCGATGGAACGTTTCCTCTGCTGGCTGATCGGCCGACCGACGCCGCCGGTCGACGTGGCGGTGCACACCGTTGCCCGCCCGCCCTGCACCCCCGGCCGGCGCAGACGCCGCCGCGCACGCCGCCCAGTGGCCGGCACCGCCCTGCCCCGATCGCCGTGGAACCGCTCCGCCGGCCGCTGACACACTCGTCGCAGACCCACCCCACCGCCCGTACCTGGGGCTGGCGGCACACCGGTCAGATGCCAGCCATCGGTGCCGGGGCGGACAACGGCAGCACCGGATCGGCCGCCCGGATCGTGGCAACGATCTGTGTCAGTTGCCGGTAGCCGCCGCCGGCCGCCCTGATGTGGGTGTCCGCATCGGCGTGGTTGCCCAGGTGGCACTCGGCGATGGCCCGCAGGAGAAACGCGACGCTGCACAGATCCGGCGGGTCGACACCGGCCCGAACGTCGAGAAGCAGCGACCGCGCCTGCTCCGGCCGCTGGTTGAGCAGGTACGCCAGGCTCATCGCGACACGGGCGGCCAACCTGTGTGGCTGCACCTGAAAGCCGAGCTGTGCCAGTTCCCAGATCTCCACCACCTCGCGGTGGTCGACAGGTGATCTGGTCACCACCGCGGCGTACAGGTACCACAACCCGAACTGGATGCTGAGCGCCTGCCCGATGGCGGCGGCGGTCACGGGATCGGTGCTGTCGGCGCGAGCCAGCGCCGCGAGTCGCTCGGCGTCGGCGACGAAGTCCGTCGCCGACCGCGCGTGTCCCGTGCTCCAGCGTTGTTGAAAGGCGGCGAGCGCGAGCCGCGTGTCGTTACCGTCGCGAACCGGATCTCCGAGGTGGCCGTCGTCCGCCTCCCCATGGCTGATCGTCCGCAGCGTCCGGTTTATCTCCTCCTGGTAGTAGGCCGCCCGCAGCGCCGCGCTGGTGGCGGTCGGCGCCGAGAGCCAGGGGAGCAGGTTGCGGCCGTCACTGTGGGGCGAGGGAATGAGGTTGACCAGCCCCAGAAGCGCCGCGAGTAGTGCTGCGCCGAGCAGCGCGAAGCGTGTCACCGGTGTGCTCGTCAACGCCGTCGCGGCACCCAGCACCGTCGCGGTGCACAGGTTGACCACTGGGCCACTGAGGTAGAACAGCACCATCCGCAGCGGCAACGCAGTCGACGACGGCGCAGGTCGGACCGACACGTGGTTGCGCCACCCGGTGAACGGCGCGATACGGACGGCGACCACCTCCAGGCGCAGCAGCTTCGCCGCGACGAGGTGTCCGCACTCGTGCAGGACGAGGTGCGCCCAGAACGACAGGCAGGTGATGCCAGCGGCGACGATGGCACCCGCCAGGGACTCGGTGACGAGGAGTGCGAACAGCACCGCTTCCACCAACAGAAGGATGGAGGCGGCCACCAGCCGCCGGCGGGTAGAGGTCACCGGGGAGATGGTACGGCCGAACAGGTAACGGCGCGGCCGTCCTACGTGGCCGAACCGGGTCGAATCGCGCGGCCGTCCGGACCTTGGCGGGCACCCGGGGCGCTGGCTAGGCTTTCGGGGTTTGCCGTGGACAGGTCCGCCGAGGGTGCACGTACGACGAAGAGCCGGAGCGACCGTGTCCCGACAGGACGGAAAGCAGGCTGCGGGGCTGCTCAGCCCCGCCGGTGCTGTCGTCGCGGCCGCAGTCATCCTGGTGGAGGCGTGCTGGCTGGTCGCCGCGCTGCCCGGTGCCGCGCTGGTCAGTGACCTCGGCGGGATGCTGGTCGCCGGCTGGGCGACGCTCGCATGCGTCGGGGTGGCCCGCCGGCATCCGGCGCCGCTGCGGCGGTTCTGGACGCTGCTCGCCGTCACCATGGCGCTCGCGGCGCTCGGCCGGGCGATCTGGACGACGCAGCGGCTCGTCGGTGGCGACCTGCCGCACACACCGCTGGTGGGGGTGGTCTTCACCGCCGGCATCCTCACCGGTACGGCGGCGCTGCTCAGCTCGCCGTCGGCGCCCCGGTCGGCGGTGGGGCGGGCCCGCACGTTGCTGGACGGGATGATCGTCGCGCTGGCCCTGGTGCCGATCGGCTGGGTGCTGGTGTTCCGCGGGGTGGCCGCCGCCGAGTTGGCCGACCCGGCGCGCACGCTGGGGCTGCTCTACCCGATGTTCGACCTGATGCAGCTCACCATCCTGGTCGCCGTCGCAGGCCCGGCCCGGCCGATGTGGCGGCCGATGAGCGTGCTCGCGGTGAGCCTCACCCTGCGGGTCGTCGCCGACGTCGTCTACGTGTCGTTGGTCGTCCGTGCCGACTACGCCCCCGGTCACCCGATCGACCTGTGCTGGCCACTGAGCTACCTGCTGATCGGCCTGGCCACCCGGAATCCGCCACCACCGGACTGCGACGGCACCGACGACGCCGCCGTGTCGCCGCTGCCGCCCTGGTGGCGGGTGGCGCTGCCGTACCTGCCGGTGGGTGGGGCGATCATCGCGGTGGTGCTGACCCGTCGGCCCACCGGGCAGGCCCCGCAGCTGGTCTTCGTCACCATGATGGCGTTGCTCGCGGCCCTCGCCGTACGGCAGGGGCTGGCCGCCAACGAGAACCTGCGGCTGGTGGCCCGGCTGCGCCGGCTCGCGTACGGCGACCAGCTCACCGGGCTGCCCAACCGGCTGCTGTTCAACCGGCGGCTGCGCCTGGCCCTGCGCGACGGGCGACCGGTGGCCGTGCTGCTGCTCGACCTGGACGGGTTCAAGCAGGTCAACGACCGGTTCGGGCACGCCACCGGCGACACTCTGCTGACCGGGTTGGCGGCCCGGATGCGGGCTGCCGTGAGCGACGACGGCACCATCGCCCGGCTCGGTGGCGACGAGTTCGCGGTGCTGGTCGACGGCGAGCGACCGGTCTCACCGGAGCGGCTCGCCGAGCGGCTGCTGGACGCGCTGCGGCCCTCCGGCGACGAGGAGGACGTCGGGGTGCACCCGTCGGCGAGCATCGGCATCGCCGAGTACGGCCCGCAGCACGCCTCGCACACGGACCTGCTGCGCGACGCCGACATCGCCATGTACGCGGCGAAGGCGGCCGGGAAGTCCGCGTACCGGACGTGCACCCCGGCGCTGCGCGAGTCGGCCGTCTCCCGCGCCGAGTTGATCGCCGATCTGCGCCGCGCGGTCGACGAGGAGCAGTTGCACCTGGAGTTCCAACCGATCGTCGACCTGTGCACCGGCGCGGTTCGCAGCGCCGAGGCGTTGGTGCGCTGGCGGCACCCGCGTCTGGGGATGCTGCCACCGGCGAGGTTCCTGCCGCTGGCCGAGGAGACCGGGTTGATCCTGCCGATCGACCGCTGGGTGATCCACGAGGCGTGCCGGGCCGCCGCGACCTGGCGGGGCCGGGTGCCGGAGGCGACAGTCGCGGTGAACATCGCCGCGGCGCATCTGCGCCGGCCGGACCTGATCGCCACTGTCACCGCGGCCACCAGTGCCGCCGGCCTGGCGCCGCGGGCGTTGACCCTGGAGCTGACCGAGTCGGCGCTGATCGAGGGCACCGACGCGGTGCTGGAGCGGCTGCACCAGATCCGGGAGCTGGGCATCAGGATCGCCATCGACGACTTCGGCACCGGTTACTCGTCGCTGAGCTACCTGCACCGCATCCCGGCCACCGAGCTGAAGATCGACCGCTCGTTCGTGGCCCGGCTGGGTGCCGACGACCGGGCGTACGCCACGGTGGAGATGATCACCCGGCTGGCTGGCGCGTTCGACCTGACTGTGGTCGCCGAGGGCGTGGAGACCGAGCGCCAGCACGAGGCGGTCGCCGCGATCGGGTGCCCGCGCGGCCAGGGCTATCTGTACGGGCGGCCGGACGGCCCGGCCATGGTGGGCCAGAATCGGGCTTGACCCTCACGTAGCGGCAGGCGGGAGCCTGGTTCCCGGAAGGGAGGGGAACCATGGCGTACACGGTGGGTCAGGTGGCGAAGCTGGCTGGCGTGACGATCCGGACGTTGCACCACTACGACGAGATCGGGTTGCTCTCGCCGAGCGGACGGACCTCGGCCGGTTACCGCCGCTACGACGAGGCGGACCTGCAACGGCTGCAACTCGTCCTGTACTACCGGGAGCTGGGTTTCCCGCTTGAGGAGATCACCGCGATCATCGACGACCCGGCGGCCGACCCGGCCGCCCACCTGCGCCGACAGCACGAGCTGCTGACGGTACGGATGAAGCGGTTGCAGGAGATGGTCACGGCGATCGAGTTCGCGATGGAGGCGAGCAAGTTGAACATCCAACTCACTCCGGAAGAGCGGTTCGAGGTCTTCGGTGACGTCGACCCGGAGGAGCACCAGGCCGAGGCGGAGCAGCGCTGGGGTGACACCGACGCGTACCGGGAGTCGAACCGGCGGGCCTCCCGCTACAGCAAGGAGGACTGGCTACGGATCAAAGCGGAGAACGAGGACTGGGGTCGACGGATCGTCGCGGTGATGGCCTCGGGCGCACCGGCCGACGGCCCGGAGGCGATGGAGTTGGCCGAGGAGCACCGGCAGATCATCAGCCGCTGGTTCTACGAGTGCTCGTACGAGATGCAGACCGGGTTGGCCGACATGTACCTGGCCGACGAGCGGTTCACCGCGCACTACGAGAGCATCGCCCCGGGGCTGGCCGCGTACCTGCACGAGGCGATCCACGCCAACGCGATCAGCCGCGCGTGACGTCGGGCGGTCCGGCTAGTCTGGCCGGACCGCACCGCGGTGAGCGTCGATCGGCGACCGGCCGGCGGCGTGCCGCTCGGGGGAGATGACCGTGCAGAAGCCGAAGCTGATCGCTGCTGTCGCCGTGCTCGTGGTGGCGGTGGGCGCCGGGGCGTACGCCCTGGTGGCTGGCGGCGACGAGCCGGACGCGGGTCGCCCGGCGGCGTCGGCCGGCCCGACCGACCCGGTCGCCGTGCTGAAGGCCGCCGCCGCGAAGGCCGACGAGCAGCCGTACAAGCTGACAGTGGGCACCGGCGGCGCGGACGGCGACGCCACGGTGCTGCTGTGGGACCCGAAGGCGAAGCGTGGTCTGGAGACCACCTCGCTGAAGGTGCCCACCGGTGAGGTGAAGATCGAGCGGTTGACGACCGGGCCGGACGTCTACGTGCGGGTGACCGCCCCGGACCGCCGAGTGCCGGTCTGGGACGGCAAGACCTGGTGGCACGTCGGCGCCGCGGGAAAGCCGGCGGCCAAGCAGGGCCTGGACAACACCCGGCTGGCCAGCACGTTGGCCGCGCCGGCCGGGGTCCGGCAGACCGCCACGCGGGAGTTCGCCGGCACGTTGGACCTGCGCGAGAGCGGCGCGGTGCTGGGCAGCGGGGTCAGCAAGGTGCTCGGTGACCGGGCCGGGGCGGTGCCGTTCACGGCGGCCGTCGACGAGCAGGGGCGGTTGGTGCGTTACCGCATCGAGTTGGCCAGCGAGCAGTCGCAGACCGCACAGCTCGACCTGACGTACTCGGACTTCGGGTCGCCGGTGTCGGCCGACCCGCCGGCGGCCGACCTGGTCGGCGAGGACCCGCCGGCGAACATCCCCGGCGCCTGACGGCTCACTCCTCGACCGCCCCCTCGCTGGGGGTGACGAGAAAGTCGTAGACGGTACGGGCCATCCGACGGACCGTCTCGTCGCCGGTGGCCATCGGCCCGGCGGTGAGGAACGCGACGGCGGTCTCGGTGCCGGGGATCAGGTAGTAGCCGACGTCGTGGGAGGCGTCCGGCAGGTCACCGGTCTTGTGGGCCACCGGCACCCCGGGTGGCAACGCCGCCGGGATCTTGGTGTTCAGGGTCTGCTCCCGCATGAACCCGATCATCAGGTCACGGGACGCGGGGGTGAGGATCTCGCCGTCCCAGACGGCGCCGAGCAGGGACACCACGTCGTCCGGGCTGGTGTAGTTCTCCTCGCCACGCTGGGCGGCCGCACTGTCGAGCATCCGGCGGGCCAGGATGGTGGACCGCTGGTTCATCGAGTCGATCAGCGCGTTGACCGGGGCGAACCCACCCAGGTAGGTGATCAGCACGTTCGCGGCCACGTTGTCGCTGTACTTGATGAGGTACCGAGCGAGCCGGTGCAGGGTGACCACCTGCGGGAACGTCTCGAACTGCAACTGACCGGTGCCGCCGACCACGTCCTCCGGGGTGACCAGCACGCCGTCGTCGAGGGCGACCTGTCCACAGTCGACCCGGCGGAGCAGCTCGACGAGGATCCACAGTTTGATCACGCTGGCGGCCTTGGGGCGCAGCGAGCCGTTGACCGCGATCTGCTGGTCGCCGTACCGGCCGGACAGGTCGCGAACGGTGACCCCGGCCGGGTTGAGGCTCGCGTCGGCGACCACCCGGGCGAGCTGCCCGCTGAGCGGAAACAGCCGGGCTCCGGCGATCGGGTCGGTGGGCGGTTGCGGGCTGGTGACCACCACGCCGGTCAGCGTCGTCGGCGCCCGGTGCCGTTGGATCACCTCAAGCGTGCCCTCGGCGCGTCCGACCAGCGGCACCCGGTAGCGGTAGGCCGTGCCCCCGACGACGACAGCGCCGCTGGCCACCCCGGCGGCGACCCGCATGCCCGGGTCGGCGACCCGGCCGGTGTCGCCGTCGCAGGCGCGGTAGCGCACGGTGTGCCCGAGCGAGTCCACAGCGAACACCCCGCCGGGGAACGACAACCAGGACACCTCGCTGGTCGGCGCCCGCTCCGGCGTCGGCTCCACACCGGGCTCGTGGCCCTGACCGTCCGCAGTGGCCGGCCCGGTCGTCGCGACCACGGCAAGCGCGACCGTCGCCGCCAGCCACTTCAGGGGTACGCGGACAGGGGCCCCCAGCAGGGAAGATGAGCGCTTCTTGTCGCTTTTTCTCACGTTTGCACGATATGAAGCGCCGGGGGCTGGTGAGGCCAGCGGGACCGGCGTCACCCGTCCGGGCGGCGATGTCCGCACGAGCGTGATGACTCACAGGTATAAAAATGACTCACAGGCATCAGCCTCATCAGCGGCACCGACCCCGGAGGTCCCCATGTTGATCATTGCAGGCAGCCTGCAGGTCGAACCGGCCGCACGTGAGGCCTACCTGGCCGACTGCGAACAGGTCATCGCGCAGGCGCGCGCCACCGCCGGCTGCCTCGACTTCCTGCTCGCGGCCGACCCGTTGGAACCGGGGCGGATCCACGTCTACGAACGCTGGGAGTCCGCGGAGCAGTTGGCCGCGTTCCGGGGCTCCGGGCCGAGTGACACGCAGGAAGTGGAGATCCTCGACGCCGACGTGCAGCGCTACCTGATCTCCGGCGTCGAGGCACCCTGACCCGGGTCACCCACGGCCGGAGGGTCACATCGGCGGTCCCGCCGAGGGCTCGGGTTCCGCGGGCAGGCTGGGCGCCAGCCGGCGCATCGAGGTGAACGCGGGCACCAGCGCGTCGTACAGCTCGGCGAAGAGCGGCAGCAGCGCCGCATAGGTGGCGGCGGCGGCCGGGTCGGGGCGTACCGTCTCCTCGATCCGCACCAGGTCGGCGGCGACGTCGATGCTGGGGATCAGCCCCAGCGCCTGCATGCCGAGCAGCGCCGCGCCGAAGCTCGACCCCTCATGCGCGGCCGGAAAGCTCACCGGCAGGCCGAGCACGTCGGCGAGCATTTGCCGCCACAGGCCGCTGCGGGCGAAACCGCCACCGGCCCGGATCTCGCGGACCTCGTTGCCGGCCGAGCGCACCGAGCTGAGCACCAGCGCAAGCTGCTGACAGACCCCCTCCAGCGCCGCCCGGATCAGATGCTCGCGGCGGTGCCCGTGGGTCAACCCCACGTACGCGCCGCGCGGCAGCGCGCTCCAGTGCGGCGCGCGTTCGCTGTGCAGGTACGGCAGCATGATGAGCCCGCCCGAGCCGACCGGCGCGCGGGCGGCGAGGGCGACCAGCTCCTCCTCGGCGTGCTCGCCCAGGTCCGGGGCGAGCGCCGCGCCGGCCCACTTGAGGACGATGCCGCCGTTGTTGATCGCGCCGCCGACGGTCCAGCGGTGCTCGGTCAGCGCGTAGCAGAACACCCCGCCGAGCGGGTCCACGCCCGGCCGCTCCACCATCACGCGCATCGCGCCGCTGGTGCCGATCGAGCAGGCCACCATGCCCGGGTGCACCGCGCCCAGGCCCAGGTTCGCCAGTGGCCCGTCCCCGGCGCCGACCACCACCGGGGTGCGCTCCGGCAGACCGGTCACGGCCGCGACCTGCGGGGTGAGGCTGGGCAGCACGGCGGTGGTGGCGACGAGCTGGGGGAGTTGCTCCTCGGTGATGCCGGCGATGGTCAGCGCCTCGCTGTCCCACTCCAGTGTGTGGATGTCCATCAGGCCGGTGGCCGAGGCGATGGAGTGGTCGATGACCAGTGCGTCGCAGAGCCGCAGCAGCACCCAGTCCTTGATGCCCACCCAGTGCGCGACGCTCTCGAAGAGCTTCGGCTCCTGCTCGGCGAACCAGAGCAGCTTGGGCAGCGGTGACATGGGATGGACCGGCGTGCCGGTGCGACGGTGCAGGGCCAGCCCGGACGGCACCGCCCGCAGCCGCTCCGCCTGCCGGGTCGCCCGCGAGTCGGCCCAGGTGATCGACGGGGTGAGCGGGTTGCCGGCCGCGTCCAGGCCGATCAGGCTGTGCATTGCGGAGCTGAACGAGAGCCCGGCCACCGGCTCGACCAGCTCGGCCACCACCATGCTGATCGACTTCAGCACGGCGTCGAGGATGAGTTGCGGCTCCTGCTCGGCGTACCCGGGTTGGGGGTCGTCCAGCGGGTAGCCGACCGAGTGGCTGGCGAGCTGCCGCCCGTCGGTGTCGTACGCGACGGCCTTGGTGCTGGTGGTGCCGATGTCCACGCCGACCACGACCCCAGGCAAGGTGGCTGGCGGCACTACCGTCACCCCCTCGGTATACATGAATCGACGCAACAGTATCGCCCTATCGTGTTGGTTCCTCCGCCGATCGGACAGTTCACCCGTTTCGGCGTTTCCGAGCGCCGCGCCGCGCCTGTTAATCCCCATGACACCCCAGATTGGTGGCCTGCGCGGCGAAGGAGTCGGCGTGGCAAAGACTGAATCGACGGGTTCCACCTGGCGCTACCGGTGGGCGCACCGGCAGAACGTGCGGCGGGTCAGCACCTACCGCGGTGCCGAAGCGGCGTGGCGGCGACGCGACGACGAGTTACGGCGGCTGCGCGTCCTGGCCGCCGACTTCCAGGGCTCCGCGGCGGCCGGTGCGGGACTGCCGCTGGAGTTGGCCGCCGACGAGGTGGTGCTCTGGGCACTGCCCGCGGCGCAACTGGTCGAGGTGCGGCACACCACAGTGCTGCCCGCGCCCGACCTCACTGTCGCCCCGCAGACCGGGCCGCTGCGCCCACGCCGCCCCGACGGCGTACGCGTCACCGACGCCGGCATGGCCGTGATCACCAGCCGTCGACTGGTGCTGCTCGGTGGGCGAGGCCGGCGCGAGTGGGCGTACGGCCGGATCACCGGGCTGGCCCACGACCCGGCGGCCCCGGTCACCCTGATCCAGGCGCTGGACCGGCGGCTCACCTCCGGGTTGCTGCTGCCCACCGACGCCGCGCCGGACTTCCGGTTCAAGCTGACGCTGGCCTTCGCCGACGCGATCGAACAACGCGCCGCGGTGCTCGACCAGCTCGACGAGCTGATCGCCGAGCACGCCCAGCTCAAGCCGTTCCGGCCGGCAGTGAACACCCCAGCGCAGGCCCGGTTCACCGCGCGGGTGCCCGGTGGTCGGCGGACCCTCGCGGTGGCCGCCGCCATCGCGCTGCTGGTGCCGGCGGCGCTGATCGAGTCGGACCCGTCCGACCCGACCGGTGGCGCGGAGGTCGCCGCCGCCGCCACCCCGGCGCCCACCCACAGCGCAGCGCCCACCCACAGCGCGGCGCCCGCGCTGATCCGCCCGTCGCCGGTGCGGGTCACCCCGCCGCCGTCGAAGCCGACGAGGTCACCACGGCCGTCACCGAGCGCGTCTCAGGGTCCGCGCTGTGGGGCACCGGAAAACCCGCTGGGGTACGACTATTGCGGCGGGACGCGGATCCGCAAGCCGGCCGCCGAGGTGTGCGACTGGTTCGACTGCGTTCCGCAGTTCTGGTCCGGCCGGGGTTACCTGGTGCAGTGTCGGGACGGTTCGGTCAGCCTGACCGGCGGCCGGCCCAATGCCTGCGCGGAGCACGGTGGCGTGCGGCGAACCGTCGCCAAGTGACCGATTTAGGGGCGAAAGTCTGCTTCGGTCGGCCAGAATGATCGAGTGGAGATCCGGTCTGACGATGGCGCTCGGGTGCGGATACGCCCCGTCGGCTACCAGCCCGGCATCGACCCGCCCGACGACCCCGAGGGGCCCATGCCCGGCTGGCACGACTGGCTGCTCATCGAGGTGGACGCCCGCACCGCCGACGGTCAGACCTGGTCACACCACTACCCGAGCCTGATGGTCGAGGAGGCCCGCGCCCTCGGCGGCTGGCTGCACGGGCAGGCCACCGCCGCCCTCGGGCTGAGCGCGCCGCCGGCGCTGGTCCGCTTCACCGAACCCAACCTTGCCCTGCGCAGCCGGGTGCTGCGCCGCCGCCGGCTGGAACTGATCGTGGAGTTCTCCGCCGAGTCACTGCCACCCTGGATGCGCCGCCCGTCCACAGCGATCTACCCGCTGGTCCTCACCGTGTCCGCCGACGCCCTCGCCACCGCCGCCCAGCACTGGGCCGAACACTGCGAGGCGTACCCGCCACGGACCCGGTCGCGGTTTCCAGCCCGGGGCCGGCTCCCCGACCCACTCGGCTAGAGTGATCTTCGTCAGCCACGAGAGGAGGTGAGCCCGGTGACCACCCATCGTCATTCCTGGGCGCTCCTCTCGGCCGTCCCCCTCAGCTGACCTTCCGCGTCGGGGAGCGCCCTCCTTATCGGAGGACCAATGTCTGTCTCTTCCTTCCGCATCGACGTGCCCGATGCGGTCCTCGACGACCTGCGGGCCCGACTGGCCCGTACCCGATTCACCGACCGCAGCGGCAACCAGCCGTGGCAGGGCGGCGTCGACCCCAACTACCTGCGGGACCTGGTGTCCTACTGGCACGACGGATTCGACTGGCGCGCTCGCGAGGCCGAGCTCAACGCGTACCCCCAGCACCTGGCCGTCGTCGGCGGCCGGAAGCTGCACTTCCTGCACGTCCGGGCCGCGCGCCCGGCGGGTACGCCCGCGCCGTTGCCGTTGATCCTCAGCCACGGCTGGCCCAGCAGCTTCGTCGAGATGCTGCCGCTGGTCGACCGGCTGACCAGCCCTGCCGGCGGCGGTTTCGACGTGGTGGTGCCCTCGCTGCCCGGCTTCGGCTTCTCGGAGGTCCCGGACGAGCCGGTCACCCGGGCGTTGCTGGCCCGGACGCTGCATGAGCTGATGACAGACGTGCTCGGCTACGAGCGGTACGGCGCCTTCGGCGGCGACGTCGGGGGAGTGGTCACCGGCTGGCTGGGTGCCCTCCATCCGGAGCAGGTGGCCGGCATCCACATGATCCATCCACCGTTCCCGGCCAGCTTCGACGCCCGTCCTCTGTCGGCGGCCGAGCAGGCGTTCATGGACGCCGAAGCCGCGTACGACGAGACCGACGGCGGCTACAGCGCCATCATGGGCACCCGCCCGGACACCCTCGCTGCGGCGCTCGCCGACTCACCCGCCGGGCTGGCCGCCTGGATCGTCGACAAGTACCGCGACTGGAGCGACAACCGCGGGGACCTGGCGAACAGCATCGACACCGACACCCTGCTCACCATCATCACGCTCTACTGGGTCACCGGCACGATCGGCTCGTCGTTCCGGCAGTACGCCGACTTCGGCCACAACACGCTACGACCCGACATCACAGTGCCGGCCGCGTTCACGGTGAGCACCGAACCCTCGATGGGCAACTTCCCCCGGGAGATCGCCGAGCGGGCCTGCACCGACATCCGGCACTGGAGCGAGCCGGGCCGGGGCGGGCACTTCATGCCGCTGGAGGAACCGGATCTGCTCGCCGTTGAGTTGAGGGAGTTCTTCACCTCGCTGCGCGCGTAGTCGCGGTGCTTGCTCGCTGACCAGCGCCCGGGGTGGCCGGGGGGGGTGTGGGG